>NZ_DEYI01000041.1:0-37936 GCF_002364475.1 Idiomarina sp. UBA3162 | reverse complement strand
GCCATACGAGCACGGAAACCGTGGGTGCGCTTGCGTTTTAATACGCTTGGTTGAAAAGTTCTTTTCATAACATTAATTCCATCGGTCAGATTGTTACTTTCCCACGCTGGCCGAAAATCTTCTGAGTCACCAAACGTGAAGGTAAAAAATTGTGAGCGCGGATCTTACTCGATCCTCTGGGCTATAGTCAATGTATTTAGGTCAAAAAATCAGTTTAAAGATGAATCATTTCATCCACAATTAGTCGGTTAGGGCGGTAAGTCATTGTGGATAAGAAACAAGTTATCCAACTTTAACAGTTTGCTTAAAAAATCAACTTTCTATCGCTGTAGCGCTTTTATAGGTAGCGATTTTAGCTAATCTAGAGTAAACTTATAGACATTAAAATTATAACTAAAAGGGAGTAGGTAGTGTGAATAATTCGCTTTGGCAACAATGTGTTGAGCGACTGCAAGCAGAATTGCCGTTGCAGCAGTTCAATACCTGGATCAGGCCTTTGCAGTCTGAGCTGACCGGCGACACACTGACTCTTTATGCTCCGAATATTTACTCCCTTGATTGGGTGCGCGATAAGTACCTAAATACAATCAACAGTTACCTCAGTTCACTGACCGACGACAAAGCGCCTGATGTGGTGTTGGAAGTTGGTAATGTAAGTAGTGCAGCACCTGCGCGTAGTACGAATCAGCCAAGAGCGAACCAACGTCGAAGTCAAACAAATCGTGGCTCAGATAATTCATTACGGTCTGAGTCTTTCGAGAGCAACATTCACCCGGAATATACGTTTGATAACTTTGTAGAAGGTAAAAGTAACCAATTGGCGCGAGCCGCTGCCATCCAAGTCGCCGAAAACCCGGGCGGTGTTTATAACCCGTTGTTTGTATACGGTGGCACGGGGCTTGGTAAAACGCATTTGTTGCACGCCGTGGGTAACGGCATTATGCAGCATAAAAAAGATGCGAAGGTGTTTTATATTCGTGCAGAGCGGTTCGTACAGGACATGGTTAATTCGATACGTAATAGTTCGACCAATGAATTTAAAAAGTACTACCGTTCGGTAGATGCATTGTTAATTGACGATATTCATTTCTTTGCCAATAAAAAAGGCTCGCAAGAAGAGTTTTTCCATACTTTCAATGCGTTGCTAGAAGGCAATCAACAAATCATCATGACCAGCGATCTTTATCCCAAAGAAATCGATGGTGTTGAAGATCGACTCAAATCGCGTTTTGGCTGGGGGTTAACGATAGCAATAGAGCCACCTGAACTTGAAACGCGCGTAGCTATTCTTATAAGGAAAGCCGAAGAACGTGGCTTGCACATGCCACACGAAGTGGCGTTTTTTATCGCAAAACGACTACGTTCAAACGTCCGTGAGCTCGAGGGCGCACTCAACCGAGTTGTTGCAAATGTGTCTCTAACAGGTCGACCGATTACCATCGACTTTGTTCGAGAAGCATTGCGTGACTTAATAGCTGCACAGGAAAAGCTCGTAACTATTGATAATATTCAGAAAACCGTGGCTGAATATTACAACATTAAATTAGCTGATATATTATCTAAACGTAGAAGTCGTTCGGTTGCTCGTCCACGTCAATTGGCAATGGCGTTGGCAAAAGAGCTAACGAACCACAGTCTTCCTGAAATAGGTGATGCGTTTGGTGGTCGCGACCACACGACGGTATTGCATGCGTGCCGTAAAATTCAGGAATTAAAAGAAGAACAACACGACATTAAAGAAGACTATCGCAATCTGATTAGGACGCTATCCTCTTAATTGGAACGGCACTCTCAACAGGGGACTCATCAATGAAATTTACGGTAAGCCGAGATGCATTTTTAAAACCTCTACAAATTGTGAGCGGAGCAGTTGAACGTAGACATACGCTGCCAATTCTGTCGAACTTATTACTTAAGGTTGAGGGCGATACATTACGCCTTACAGGTACCGATCTTGAGGTGGAGTTAATCTCATCGGTCAACGTTGAGTCGTCGGGTGGTGATGGTATGGTTACGGTTCCGGCGAAAAAGTTATTGGATATTGTACGTAGTTTGCCGGATGAGTCGCCTATTGAATTAGTGGGTGATGAAGAGGGGGTTCGTGTTCGCTCGGGTCGCAGTAAATTTAAACTTAGCTCTCTCAGCGCTGATGACTTTCCCAATATCGAAGACTGGTCCAGTGAAGTTAATTTTGTTACGTCACAGGATACGTTGAAACGACTCATGGAAAAAACACACTTTTCCATGGCTAATCAAGATGTTCGTTATTACCTCAACGGTATGCTATTTGAGACAGACGCAAATATGTTGCGTTCTGTTGCGACAGATGGTCACCGATTAGCAATGAGCAATTGTTACATTGAACAGCCAGGATTAAGTCAACGCCAAGTTATTGTTCCTAGAAAAGGCGTGGTGGAGTTACTTCGTTTGCTTAGTGACGATGATTCAGAAGTAGCGGTGGCGATTGGTAACAATCATATTCGTGTAGAGACAACGGATATTGTATTTACCAGTAAACTTGTCGATGGCCGTTTTCCTGATTATCGTCGTGTTGTACCGCAAGGTGGCGATAAGCAAATCTTCGCAGATCGTGATTTACTTCGCCAAGCGTTTAGTCGGGCATCAATCTTATCGAATGAAAAGTTTCGTGGAGTTCGCTTAAATATTGGTGCGAATGAATTATGCATCACAGCGACAAACCCAGAGCAGGAGCAAGCAGAAGAGGTCATCGAAGTTGGCTATGATGGCGAAGCTATTGAGATTGGCTTTAATGTCAGCTACTTGTTGGATGTTTTAAATAACATTGAAACTGAGGAAGTCTGCTTTATCTTATCTGACGCCAATAGCAGTGCATTAGTTGAGCCGAAGGACGACGACTCTTGCTGCTACGTTGTGATGCCAATGAGGCTGTAATCAGTATATGCGGCTGAACGCGCTTAAGACAATTAGCTTTAGAAATTTTAAGCGCTTTGACTTAGCGGCTTCTCCAAACGCCAACCTGATTGGTGGTTTGAACGGCTCTGGAAAGACGTCACTCATTGAAGCTATATATTTGCTCGGGTTTGGGCGTAGCTTTCGTCCAGGAGGCTATAAGCAGCTTATTAATCACAACGAGACAGAATTTACCGTTTTTTGCGAAGCATTATCCGATACGGGTGACGTCATCAAGATCGGCTTACGTCGAACAAGCGAAGGTGAGATACAGCTTCGCTTAAACGGTGATACAGTTCATAAGTTGTCAGAAATAGCGCGCCACATCCCCGTCCAGCTATTTACTCCAGAATCTGTTGAACTGATTTTAAGTGGTCCAAGCCTTAGGCGGCAGTTTATGGATTGGGGGGTGTTCCACGTGGAACATGCGTTTTATGATCTTTGGGTCGCTTACACTAAGTCACTGAAGCAGCGAAATCACTTACTTCGTTCTAAAGGTGACATGCGACAAGATAGTTTTTGGCGCGCCCAGATTGCTCGTTTGGGGCATGAGATTACTGAGTTACGCAGCGTTTATATACAAGAAATTGAAAATTTCATTACAAACAGTGCAACATTCTTTCTGCCGGATGTTAAACTGGAAGTTGGTTTAAAGCAGGGCTGGGACCAAAGTTCCAGTCTTGCGGAAGCACTAGAAAAACATACTGAACGTGACCGTCGATATGGGCACACGTCAGTTGGCCCTCACAAGGCAGATCTGAAATTAACCGTCGATGGAATTGACGCTAAGCTCGTGCTATCGAGAGGCCAATTAAAACTATTAGTCGCGAGTCTAAAGCTAGCGCAGGCTGCGCATTATAATGCTAAGAAAGATAGCAGCTGCATTTTTTTAGTGGATGATATTACCTCTGAGCTAGATGAGGCAAATCAGGAAAAATTTATAACAGCTCTGGAGCAATTGGGATGTCAAAGCTTTATCACCGCGATTGATTCGTCGCCGGTTGCTCGACTGTTTAAACAAAATCCGAGAGTGTTCCACGTGGAACACGGGATATTGAAACAACAAACTGAGAATTAATTATGTCAGATAACAATTACGGCTCCTCGAGTATTAAAGTTCTTAAAGGACTTGATGCGGTAAGAAAGCGCCCGGGAATGTATATCGGCGATACCGATGATGGAACGGGTTTACACCATATGGTGTTTGAGGTAGTGGATAACTCAATCGATGAAGCACTCGCAGGCCATTGTACCGGCGTTGACGTGCGCATCCACTCCGACGGCTCAGTATCTGTCCGTGATGATGGTCGAGGTATCCCTGTTGATCTTCACGAAGAAGAGGGTGTATCAGCGGCTCAAGTCATCATGACTGTATTGCACGCGGGCGGTAAGTTTGATGACAATTCTTATAAAGTCTCGGGTGGTTTACACGGTGTTGGTGTATCTGTTGTAAACGCATTGTCTGATAAATTGAAACTGACGATTAGACGTCAGGGTCACGTTTATGAACAGACCTATCATCTTGGTGAACCTGAAACTGATGTACAACAAATCGGTGATACGGATCAGACAGGTACGGAACTGCGATTCTGGCCAAGCGCTGGCATCTTCTCTGATACCGAGTTTCACTATGATATTTTAGCAAAGCGTTTACGTGAGTTGTCGTTCTTGAACTCAGGCGTTGCAATACGGTTATCAGACGAGCGTGATGACCGTTCTGATGAGTTTAAATACGAGGGCGGTATATCTGCATTCGTTTCTTATCTTAATAAGGCTAAAACAGCGATTCACCCAAATCCTTTCCACTTTACTTGCGAACGAGAGGAAGACGGAATTTCTGTTGAAGTGAGCATGCAGTGGAACGATTCATTCCAAGAGAATATCTATTGTTATACTAACAATATTCCTCAACGGGATGGTGGTACGCATTTGGCTGGTTTTCGTGCCGCGTTAACGCGTACATTAAACAGCTATATGGAAAAAGAAGGCTTTACCAAAAAAACTAAGACCGCAGCGACAGGGGACGATGCGCGTGAAGGTTTAACAGCCGTTATTTCCGTTAAGGTACCTGACCCCAAATTTTCGTCGCAGACGAAAGACAAATTGGTTTCATCTGAAGTTAAGTCAGCTGTCGAGCAAGCAATGAACGAGCGTTTAGCGGACTTTTTATTAGAGAATCCTCAAGATGCCAAACTCATCGTTAACAAAATCGTGGATGCAGCACGAGCCCGAGAGGCAGCGCGTAAAGCACGTGAAATGACTCGACGTAAAGGGGCGCTTGATATCGCTGGTTTGCCAGGAAAACTTGCCGACTGCCAAGAGAAAGATCCGGCACTATCTGAACTTTACATTGTGGAGGGTGACTCTGCGGGTGGTTCTGCTAAGCAAGGCCGCAACCGTAAGAACCAGGCGATACTTCCACTAAAAGGTAAAATTCTCAATGTTGAGAAGGCACGCTTCGATAAGATGCTTTCATCTCAAGAAGTCGGTACGCTAATTACTGCGATGGGCTGTGGCATCGGTCGTGACGAGTACGATCCAGACAAAACCCGTTATCACCGCATCATTATTATGACCGATGCTGACGTGGATGGGTCACACATTCGTACGTTGCTTCTGACTTTCTTTTACCGTCAAATGCCGGAAATTATTGAGCGTGGCTATATTTATATTGCTCAGCCACCGCTATATAAGGTCAAAAAAGGTAAGCAGGAAACCTATATTAAAGATGATCCCGCTTTAATCCGTTATTTAACAAGTTTGGCGCTAGACAATGCATCGCTACACCCAACCGCAGAAGCCCCTGGAATCGGTGGTGAGCATCTTGAAAACTTGGTGAACGGCTATCAATTGGCGCAAGAAACGATTAAACGTTTATCTCGTCGTATTCCTGAGAAGTTCTTACAACGTCTCTTCTATGCACCGCGCCTAACGGATGATGCGTTGCGCGATAAGGCATACATGGAAGAGTGGGCTCAGCAATTAAACGATGACCTCACTGCACGCGAAGTAGATTCAGCAACTTATACAATATCTTTGCATGAGGATAATGAACGTAAGATGTGGCTTCCTACCACGCGTATTCGTCAACATGGTGTTGATACCGATTATCCTCTTAATTACGAATTCTTGATGTCGAAAGATTACGAGCAAATCGTCACAGTCGGTAAGGAGATACACGCACTGGTCGAAGAGGGTGGCTATGTCACACGCGGTGAAAAGCGCCAGCCAGTTTCTCACTTTGTAGAAGCAGTTGAGTGGCTAATTTCTGAATCTAAGCGCGGTCTTTATGTACAGCGTTATAAAGGTTTGGGTGAGATGAATCCAGAGCAATTGTGGGAAACTACGATGGACCCAGAGACTCGTCGAATGCTTCAAGTTACAATTGAAGATGCAATCGGTGCGGATCAGTTGTTCTCTACATTGATGGGTGATGATGTCGAACCTCGTCGAAACTTCATTGAATCGAACGCATTGAAAGTGGCAAACCTAGACGTCTAAAGCACAGCCAGCTGCTACTAAACAAGCATAAAAAACCCGCTCAATGAGCGGGTTTTTTATTACCGCAATTGCAGTTATTGCAATAACGAGATATCGGCAACTCGCAAGAACATAGCGCGAAGCTGATACAAAAGATTTAAACGATTTTGGCGAACTGCGAGATCGTCGTCATTAACCATAACGTTCTCGAAAAAGTCATCGATAGGTGACTTCAGCGCAGCCATTCGTGTCAGTGCTCCCTCATAGTTGCCCGCAGCTAACTCAGGCTCGGCGCTTGTTTCCGTCTCCGAAATCTGTGCTGCTAACGTCTTTTCTTCGGCTGCCTTAAGCAAGTCGTGGTCGACCTGGCCTGTAAGCGCAATATCAGATTTAGAAAGAATATTGCTAACACGCTTATTAGCCGCTGAGAGGCTCTCTGCCGCCTCATGTTGTTTAAATGCAGTTACCGCATGTATGCGCAGATTAAAGTCAGCAGGGCGCGAAGGAGCGCGTGCTAACACTGCTTGAATAACATCTACAGCAACACCTTGCTCTTGATACCAAGGACGGAAGCGGCCCACGATGAATTCGAACACATTCTCGCGAACATCTTCGTTGCTGATGCGACTACCGAATCCTTCAATTGCTGCATCAATTAAATCGTATAGGTCGAGATTTAAATTAGACTCAACAATAATACGAATTAAGCCCAAAGCCGCCCGACGTAGAGCAAATGGGTCACGATCACCTTTAGGTGTTTGACCAATACCAAAGATACCCACTAACGAATCAAGTTTATCGGCCAGAGCAACGGCACGGCTAACATCAGAAGTGGGTAAGTTATCGCCCGCAAAGCGTGGCCAATAGTGTTGTTCAATGGCATCAGCAACTTCTGCAGCTAAACCATCGTTAAGTGCATAATGGCGACCCATAACACCTTGGGTTTCCGGAAATTCCGACACCATATCGGTAACTAGGTCCGCTTTACACAGTTCACCCGCTTGATGCGCTAGTTGCTCATCAGCGTTAAGCGATTTAGCAATCTTCGCACCGAGCGTAGCAATACGCTCAGACTTGTCCTTCATCGTACCTAGCTGCTTTTGAAATAACACGGTCGCTAGCTTATCTAGGCGCGACTTGAGCGTTTTCTTTTTATCCGACTCGAAGAAGAACTGCGCATCAGCTAGGCGAGGGCGCACGACACGTTCGTTGCCTTTGATGACTTGCGCGGGGTCTTTACTATCGATATTGGTGATAAAAATGAATACTGGCTTTAATCCACCTTCATTGTCCTCGACAGGAAAGTAACGCTGATCATCTTTCATAGTCACGATCAGCGCTTCTTTAGGCACTGTTAAAAATTGTTCTTCAAAACTCGCTGATAGCGCAACAGGCCACTCGACAAGCGCTGATACTTCTTCGACTAGGTCTTCATCCGCTTCGACTTTGCCACCTAGCTGTGAAGCTAAGTCGTTGATTGAACTGCGGATTAATTCCATGCGTTTCGTCTGGTCGGCGATCACGTGATGTTTATAGAGTTGTGATTCGTAATCGTCTGCATGCTGTATATCAAAGCCATCGGGTGCGTGGAAACGGTGCGCATTAATGTGCCGACCGCTTTTAATTCCAAGCAAGCTCGCATCAATGAGTTCATCACCAAACAGTAAGGTTAGGGTATGCACAGGACGAATGAATTGTGCATCGGAATCACCCCAACGCATCGGCTTTGGAATAGGAAGTCTTTTTAAAGCATCCTCGACGATACCAGGCAGTAACTGCGCAAGCGCTTTGCCTTTAACCTCGGCTTTGTGTAACAGCCAAGCACCTTTATCCGTCTCTAGTCGCTCTGCTTCGTTGACCTCAATACCATTAGAGCGTGCCCAGCCTTGCGCTGCTTTAGTGGGTTGACCGGATTCATCAAAAGCCACGTCGATTGAAGGGCCGCGCTTTTCCACGACTTTATCTTGCTGCTGACCTTGCAACGCATCAACTACAACGGCTAAGCGACGAGGCGTCGCAAGGGCTTTAATACCATTGAATGCTAATTCAGCTTTGGTCAAACCCTCTTCAATGCCTTGCTTAAAGCTCTCACTTAACTGCTTAAGTGCTTTTGGTGGAAGCTCTTCGGTTCCTAATTCTACGAGTAAAGTATCTTGCTTCACAATTAAGCTCCTTTCGCTTCCGATGAGGTTTCACATAAAGGAAAGCCAAGTGCCTCACGCGCTTGGTAATAAACTTCAGCACACGCCTTGGCCATGGTTCTGACGCGCAAGATATAGCGTTGGCGTTCCGTCACAGAGATTGCGTGACGTGCATCAAGTAAGTTAAAAGCATGTGACGCTTTCATCACCTGCTCATAGGCCGGGAGTGATAAGCCGCGCTCAATGAGCACATTGCACTCTTGCTCGCACTCATCAAAGCGGCGAAAAAGAGTGTCGGTATCGGCGATTTCAAAATTATATGTTGATTGCTCCACTTCATTTTGATGGAACACATCGCGATAATAGATCTTGCCACGTGGACCATCAGCCCACACCAAGTCATAGATGCTGTCGACACCCTGAATATACATGGCTAGACGTTCAAGGCCGTAAGTGATTTCACCAGCAACAGGTTTACATTCAATGCCACCGACTTGCTGGAAGTAAGTGAACTGCGTCACTTCCATGCCATTTAACCAGACTTCCCAACCTAGGCCCCAAGCGCCCAACGTCGGGCTTTCCCAGTTGTCCTCAACAAAGCGAATATCGTGCGTGAGAGGGTCAAAACCAAGCAATTTTAATGAGCCTAAATACAGTTCTTGAATATCTTTCGGCGAAGGCTTCATGATGACTTGAAACTGATAGTAATGTTGCAACCGATTGGGGTTCTCACCGTAGCGCCCATCAGTTGGACGACGACAAGGCTGCACATAAGCAAAGCTTGCCGGCTCTGGACCGAGAGAGCGTAAAAAGGTCATGGGATGGAACGTACCCGCACCGACTTCCATGTCCAATGGTTGTACTACCGCACAACCTTGTTGAGCCCAATAATCTTGCAGGGCGAGAATGAGCCCTTGAAAAGTATTAACGTCGTATTTTGCCATAAATGTCTGCAACCTATTTTTTGGTTGACCAAAGATAATCATATATGCCTAGATTATACCCTTTGATAAGCCTCGGTTATAGGGGATAAAATGACAAATCAACAACTCGTTCGTTGTGGTTGGTGTGAAGGGGACGGTGAATACGAGCACTATCACGATACTTTATGGGGCCGACCAGTGGACGACTCCCAGGAGCTGTTCGCAAAATTGTGCCTTGATGGTCAGCAAGCTGGACTGAGTTGGCTGACCATTTTGAGAAAATGGGACGCCTACCATGAGTTGTTTCACAACCTTGACCCGGATGCGCTAGTAGCGATGCCAAATGCAGAGCGTGAAGCACTGTATAGCAACCCTGCCATTATTCGCAGTAAAGCGAAAATAGATGCAATATTTACTAATGCGCGTGCATACCTTAAATTGCGTGACAGGGGACAAAACTTTAGCGAATTTTTGTGGAAATTCGTCGATTTTGAACCCACAATTAATGCGTATCAGGCATTATCTGAAGTACCAACAGAAACTGAAGCATCACGTCAGATGGCAAAAGCCTTAAAAAAGGAAGGTTTTAAGTTTGTCGGTCCGACAATCTGTTATGCTTTTATGGAAGCTGTGGGTATGGTAAACGACCATCTCGTCGACTGCCATTGTTATCAACCATGCAAGACAGCGATGGAAACATTTAGACTGAGCACTAATCGGAAGTGATATGATAGAAATTACCTTGGCTGACTACGCCAACCCAGCACATGCCCAAGCAGTGGTAAATATGCTCGACATGTATGCAAAAGACCCAATGGGGGGCGGAGAAGGAATATCGGAAGAGGTAAAGGATAACCTCATTAAAGAGATGGCCAAACGGGATAATGTATTTTCCTTACTTGCATTCGACGGTGACCAACCCGTCGGCGTTGTGAATTGTGTAGAAGGTTTCTCAACTTTTGCAGCAAAACCGTTAATGAATATCCATGACATTGCAGTGGTCGATGAGTATCGTGGCCAGGGTGTTGCACAAAAGCTACTTGAAGAAGTTAAGACCTTGGCGCAGTTTCGTGGTTGCGTAAAATTGACATTGGAAGTACTCACTCACAACGACCGTGCTAAAAAAGCTTACGAGAACTTTGGCTTCAAGCCTTATGAGCTGGGCGATGTTGGCCAAGCAGAGTTCTGGGAGTGTTATTTAAACTGAATTGATTGCCAGAGTCGCACGTCTAATCGTGCGACTTCTCTATCCAATATCTGAATGGTGCGTCTGCAACAGATTGCTGCACTAACTTGTGCTCCATGAACTCACAGAATTGTGGAATGTCGCGTCGCGTGGCAGGGTCATCGGCTATCACCATCAGTACCTGACCCACCGTTAACTTGCGGATCGTGGCACGCACCAACATGACGGGCTCTGGGCATCTCAGACCTAGGGTATCTAATTCTTTGTCGGCTTTGATTTGCATCGCTCATCGCTCGTATAAGAGAGTCATAAAAAAGCCCATGATACCATAGGTACCATGGGCTTTTATCTATCTAAGAGCGTTTAAACGCGCTCGAAGACCGTTGCTATACCCTGACCTAGGCCAATGCACATCGTTGCTAAGCCGAGTTTAGCGTCTTTTTCTTCCATTAAGTTAATCAGCGTCGTAGAGATACGCGCGCCAGAACAACCGAGTGGATGGCCTAAGGCAATGGCACCGCCGTTCAGGTTGACCTTGTCTTCCATTTGATCGAATAGTTTAAGACCTTTAAGCACAGGGAGTGATTGAGCGGCAAACGCTTCGTTAAGCTCAACGACATCGATGTCATCTATGCTTACGCCTGCACGTTTCAGTGCCTTTTCGGTCGCCGGCACCGGGCCATAGCCCATGATGCTTGGATCGCAACCAGCGACAGCCATCGAACGGATTTTAACACGCGGCGTTAAACCTAAGGCTTTTGCTTTTTCTGCAGACATGACTAGCATTGCCGCAGCACCGTCAGATAGCGCTGATGAAGTGCCTGCGGTCACTGTACCGTTAGCAGGGTCAAATACTGGGCGCAGCTGAGCAAGAGACTCCGCTGTGGTTTCCGGACGAATGACCTCATCGGTTGTAACACGAACCAGTTCGCCTTTTTCGTTGTGGCCATTAATCGCGTAGATTTCTTTAGCGAAGCGTCCCTCAACCGTTGCTTGGTGTGCACGTTGGTGAGAGCGTGCACCAAAGGCATCTTGTTGTTCGCGAGAGATACCAAACTTGCGCGACAACAGTTCTGCCGTCATACCCATACTACCCGCAGCGCGTGCCACGGATTTATTCATACCTGGATGAAAGTCGATACCATGAGTCATAGGCACATGACCCATATGTTCAACACCGCCCGCCATAAAGATGTCACCGTCGCCATTCATGATTGCGCGTGTTGCATCATGCAGTGCTTGCATCGATGAGCCACATAAGCGGTTTACGGTAACGCCAGCGACCGAATGTGGAATGCCTGCGATAAGCGCTGAGTTACGGGCAATATTAAAGCCTTGTTCAAGTGTTTGCTGAACACAACCCCAATAGATGTCTTCTAGTTCATTGACATCCACTTCGGGGTTACGCTCAAGTAGGCCTTTCATCAATGCGGCCGACAGGTCCTCGGCGCGCGTATGGCGAAAAACGCCATTCTTAGAACGTCCCATTGGGGTGCGAATACAGTCTACGATTACTACGTCTTTCATTATAAAATCCTCCTCGCCTTACTTCGCGCTAGTTGTGTCGAAGTAAGATTTGCCCGCTTTCGCCATTTCGCGCATTCCGTCAGTCACTTGGTAGATTTCACCTAAGTGTGCGTATTTATCAGCGAGCTTCACAAAATTCTCGATACCCACGGTTTCTAAGTAACGGAAAGGTCCGCCACGGAAAGGAGGGAAGCCAAGACCGTAAAGTAAGGCAATGTCTGCTTCTGCAGCTGAACCAATAATGCCTTCCTCAAGACAACGAACTACCTCGTTCACCATTGGGATCATGCAGCGTGCGATAACTTCATCTTTATCTGCTTGCTTACCAGGTTCTGCACCAATGAGTTTATAGGTTTCAGGATCGGCTTCTTTCGTTGGCTTGCCTTTCTTATCGGTGCCATAAACATAGAAACCTTTGCCGTTTTTCTGACCATAGCGCTCTGCTTTTGCTAACTGGGCAATTGCGCTGCTTTCGTTGCGAGCCATGCGCGATGGGAAGCCATCAGCCATGACCACGGTGCAATGATCAGCGGTATCAATGCCGACAACGTCGCTCAAGTAAGCAGGGCCCATTGGCCAACCGAACATCTTCTCCATGACCTTATCAATACCAACAAAGTCGATGCCTTCGTCGACCATGCCAGCAAAACCAGCTAAGTAAGGGAAAAGTACACGGTTAACGTAGAAACCAGGGCAGTCGTTAACAACAATCGGTGTTTTACCCAACTTCAGTGCGTAAGCGACAACTGCGGCAACGGTTTCGTCGGAGGTTTTTTCGCCACGGATAATTTCAACCAATGGCATTTTATGCACTGGATTGAAGAAGTGCATACCGCAGAATTTCTCGGGACGCTTGAGGTTTTTCGCCAGTTCCGTGATAGAAATAGTCGATGTGTTTGACGTTAAAATAGCATCGTCGCTGATCACGCCTTCGACTTCTGCTAACACTGAGCCTTTGACTTTTGGATTCTCGACAACCGCCTCAACAACAATATCAACGTCTTTAACTGCGTCATTAAGCAACGTGGGTGTGATAGAAGAAAGTACCTTAATCATTTTTTCGCTAGATACTTTGCCGCGTTCAACACCTTTCTTAAGGATTTTGCCAGCCTCTTTCATTCCCAGATCAAGCGCATCTTGTTTGATGTCTTTCATCACTGCAGGAACGCCTTTGAGCGCTGATTGGTAAGCAATACCACCGCCCATGATGCCGGCGCCCAGTACCGCAGCGGTTTTAATCTCTTTACTTGCGGATTTGGCGTATTTCTTCGACTTTCCTTTGACGGCTTGGTCGGCAAGGAAAATACCCACTTGTGCGTGGCATGCATCGGTCTGGGTTAAATCAAAGAATGCCTGGTTCTCAGCATTTAACGCACCTTCGCGCGCCTCGCGGGCACCATTTTCAATAGCCTCAATCGCTTTATGAGGCGCTGGGTAGTGTTTACCCGCTTTAGCTGCGACCATACCTTTAGCGGTCACTAGCGTCATGGTTAACTCAGTATCGTTCGCTTTAAGCGGTTCCAACTTCGGTTGGCGCTTAGCTTTCCAATCTTGTTCACCGGCAGCTGCTGCTTTAGCAAGATTCAAAGCCGCTTCAGTGAGGTTGTCTGGTTCAACAACGGCATCAACGGCACCCACTTTTAATGCGTCTAAAGCAGAGTTGTTCTTACCTGTAGTAATCCATTCAAGCGCGTTGTCAGGGCCGATTACACGCGGCAAACGCATGGTGCCACCGAAGCCTGGAATCAGACCTAATTTCACCTCAGGCAAACCAATTGTGGCAGTGCTATCAGCAACACGATAATCACATGCAAGTAGTGCTTCACAGCCGCCACCGAGTGCAAAACCTTTCACGGCGCCAACAGTCGGCACCGGCAGGTCTTCTAACTGGTCGAATACGCGTGAAGCTTTTGCGACCCATTCGCGAGTATTCTCAGGGTCTGCAAACATGTTTAAGAATTCAGTGATATCAGCGCCGACGATGAACGTTGGTTTAGAACTGGTGACAATCACACCACGCAAGTCATCGGTTTGTGCTAATTGAGTAAGTGCGTCACTAAACTCTTGTAAGGTTTTTTGGTCAAATTTATTAACCGAGCCTTTGGCATCAAACTGAAGCTCTGCAAAACCCGGCTCAATAAAATCAACCCGGATGCTTTCGCCTTGATAAATCATGTTGGGTCTCCCAAGACATCATTAAATTTTTACGTTTCCAATACTTTATTTGGAAAGTAGTTAAGTTAAAGTAAGAAGAGTGTGGCGCGAAAGCGCTAAATTTTCAACGGTTATTTAAACATGCGTTTGAATCAATGAATAAACTGACGTCTATCATTCGTTACAGCTTATTGGCTTGTTTTCTCAGCACAGCGCACGCTATCGCTGCACAGCCGGGTGGACAATCCGTAGCCAATGCTCCTCAGCAATCGGCGGATGTTAGCCAACAGCGTGAGTTGTTTAAGAAAGCTGAATACGCTGCCCGTCGTGGTCGCATTGCTGAATATAACCAACTTTTAGCCCAGTTGGAAAACTATCCGCTCAAACCTTATCTTGAACTTGAGCGATTACAGCAAGTGGGCTACTTAGCCAACGAAGATCGTGTCGTGAGCTTTCTTGAGCAATATAAAGGTACGCCGTTAGACTGGCAATTACGCCAGCCTTGGTTAGATTATTTAGCGCAGCAAGGTGAATACCAGCGTTTTATTCGCGACTTCCGACATCCGGGTACACTGACTCACCAGTGTTATTTAATTGAGGCTGAGCGAGCCGGTGGCTTAGAGGATGGCCCTTTCATTCGTAAGGTGGATGCTATTTGGCGTCACGGTTTTTCTGTGCCGACGGCCTGCGATGCGATTTTAAACGAGTGGGCAGAGCTCGACGCACGTACCAAAGAAAAAGTTTGGCAGAGGATAGTGCTTGCGGCAGAAGAGGGAAACCCAACCTTAATCCCTTACCTTACCAGCTTATTACCGAATCGAGAGCAATACTTAGGCGAGCTCTACCACAAGGTGCGCTACTCGCCAGCGGCGATTGGACAACTTTCCAGACTCCGCGGTGTCGATCCTGCCAAAGAGGCACAAATAGCAACGTTTGCGTTGACCAAATTGATTTGGCGAGCAGAAGAGCTCGCACTTAAAGCCTATGAGCGTCTCGTATCACGTTTGCCATTTACCGCAGCGCAGCGGCACAGAATAGCTGAGGAGTTTGCCGTTGCGTTGAGCTTGAAAGAGCACCCTGAAGCGCGAGTTTGGCATCAAAAAGTACCGCCTTCTGAGCTTGATGAGCGTGTATTACAGTGGCGTCTTGCGGCATACCTGCGCGATCATGACTTCGCTGCACTTAAGATGACTATTCAAACACTGCCACCCGCTATCTCGGGTGGTAACCAATGGCAATATTGGCTGGCTCGGGCGATGGAGGAAACCGGCGACAAGTTGAATGCTAATCGAATTTATACGGCGCTGGCCAAAGAGCGCCATTACTATGGCTTTTTGGCTGCGGCGCGTATTGGCGCACCGGTGAGTTTAGAGAAGGACCCGGTCAAGGCAACGCAGACACAGATAACCACCTTATTAGAGCGCGATGATGTTAAACGCGCATATGAGTTTCTTCAATTAGGGCGCGATGTCGATGCCCGTCGCGAGTGGAATCATCTACTCAGTGACATCGACGGTGAGGCATTCAAGACCGCCGCCGTGATAGCCAGTGATTGGGGCTGGCATGATCAAGCCATTTGGACATTGGCCCAAATTGGTCACTTTGATGCTGTAGAGATAAGGTTCCCCATGGCTTATAGCGAAATCATCAATCTCTCGTCCGAAAAATACGGTATCGACCCAGCGTGGGCGATGGCAATAACTCGACGTGAGAGTAGCTTTAGAGCCGATGCCTACTCAGGAGCAGGCGCGCGCGGTCTTATGCAGATCTTGCCTGGTACCGCGAAGTTGCTACGCAATGATGATAGCTTTAAACGTCTCAATACACCGGAAGTTAATGTCGCGCTCGGTACTTATTATTTGAGTCGACTGAAAGAACGCTTTGATGGTAATCATGTGCTGGCTACCGCGGCCTACAACGCGGGTTATTATAAGGTCAAAGATTGGCTGCCCTCTGAGTCGACCGCGCTCGATGAATGGGTCGAGATGATCCCTTATTACGAAACGCGGGACTATGTAAAAGCGGTGCTTAGTTATCAACAGATTTATGAACTTCTCAATGGTAAAGAGGTTAATTTATTTGATGCTTTTGCTACCATGAGAGTGAAAGATGACTAACGGTTCAGAAGTACGTGAAAAAAGGTAATTACTTGCGCTTGACGGAAGCTGTTGAGCACGAGATTGAAATTAAAAACAGTCGTTTCATCGCGTCGTTAGCGCCTGTAACGAGCGCGGACGATGTGGCGAACCATATTGCCGACGTTAAGCAACGTTGGACTAAAGCCAATCACTATTGCACCGCGTCCGTCGCAGGTAGCCCCTTCGATGATACCTGTTATGCAAGCAGCGATGATGGCGAGCCCAGTGGTACTGCAGGGCGACCAATGCTTAACGTATTAACCCATCACCCGTTAGGTGAGGTTTCTGCCGTTGTAGTGCGTTACTTTGGGGGTATCAAGCTAGGTACAGGAGGCTTACAGCGTGCTTACAGCCAAGCCGTAGCGGAAGCGCTCCCGTTCATCAAAACGGCGGAGCGTAAATACCGTGAATACTACAGTTTAGTCTATGAATACGGGGATCAGGGCGCTGTTGAGAGCATTTTGAGCAGCTGCGAATATAAAGTCATTGAGCAAACATACACTGAGACAGTGCATCAAATCATAGCTATTGAGCCTGAATACCGAGCTCAACTCGACAAGCAGTTTCAGGCTCAAACACAAGGGCGCGTAAAGCTGTTAGAAGAACATCGCGCTGGGTTGGAATAATCGTTCGACCTGATCGATGTACTTCTTGTCCAGCAAGAACAGCATCACATGGTCATCGGATTGAATGATGGTCTCGCTATGAGCCATAAGTACTTCGCTTCCTCGCACAACCGCGCCGATAGTCGTTCCTGGGGGAAGCTTAATATCTTTAATGGCTTTACCTACCACTTTTGACGTTGATTCATCTCCATGCGCAATCGCCTCAATCGCCTCAGCCGCACCTTTGCGTAACGAGTAAACGTTGACGATATCGCCGCGGCGCACGTGCGTTAACAAGGCCGAAATCGTTGCCCGCTGTGGTGATATAGCAATATCAATCTCACCGCCTTGAACTAAATCGACATAGGCACTGCGTTGGATAAGTACCATAGTTTTGCGGGCGCCCATACGCTTTGCCAGCATCGCCGACATGATATTAGCTTCATCATCGTTGGTTACGGCAATAAAGACATCCGTATCTTCAACGTGTTCTTCTTCTAAAAGCTTTTGATCAGAAGCATCACCTTTGAACACTAATGTGTGTTCAAGTTGCTGCGATAGGGCCTCAGCACGTGTTTCAGACCGCTCGATCAGCTTAACGCGATGATCTGCCTCAAGCTGTTTGGCAAGGCCGGCACCAATATTACCACCGCCCACAACCATAATTCGGCGGTATCGATTTTCGAGTTTTTGTAACTCTTCCATGACGCGGTTTACATGACGTGTATCGGCAATGAAAAACACTTCGTCATCCGCTTCAATGACGGTTGTACCGGTAGGTCGAATCGGCTTACCTTGACGGTAAATAGCCGCCACCCGCGTATCGATATTGGGCATGTGCTCTTTGAGTGTTGAGATAGCATGACCGACCAGCTTGCCTCCGTAATAAGCTTTAACGGCAACCAAACTGGCTTTGCCTGAGGCAAACTCCATGACCTGCAGTGCGCCCGGGTAGTCAATCAACTTACGAATATAGTTAGTGACGAGTTGCTCAGGTGAAATGATGTAATCTACTGGTGCGTCGTTTTTGTGAAACAATTGATCACGGTAACGAATGTACTCTTCAGAGCGAATACGAGCGATTTTAGTCGGCGTATTAAAGATTGAGTAGGCGACCTGGCACGCAATCATGTTGGTTTCATCACTGCTTGTTACGGCGATTAATAAATCGGCATCTTCGGCGCCAGCGCGACGCAGCGTGTCTGGGTGTGAGCCATGACCTACTACGATACGTAAATCGTATTTATCTTGAAACGACTCTAACAGTTCGGCATTAGTATCGACGAGTGTAATGTCGTTACGTTCGCCGACAAGGTTCTCAGCAAGCGTTCCGCCAACCTGACCTACACCCAATATAATTATTTTCATGGCAGTTTTTCTATCTTCGCGTAAAAGAATCCGTCACCATCATGTTCGCCAGGTAATAGCTGTAACATGGGACGGTTCGCCTCAATAGCTATAAGGTTAGCATCGGAATGCTGACCGAGGAAGTGCGATATTTGCTCACTATTTTCCTCGGGCAAGATCGAGCACGTGGCATATATGAGCTGGCCTCCAGGCTTTAATGTCGGCCAAAGGCGCTCGAGCATGCTTTGCTGTAACTCAACAAGCTGATCGATATCTGATGAACGACGCAACCACTTGATATCTGGATGACGACGAATGACACCCGTAGCGGAGCAGGGGGCATCCAATAAAATGCGATCAAAAGGCTGCTTATCCCACCAACTATCAAGATCTAAAACGTCGGCACAAACCACTTCGCAAGAGAGCTCCGCGCGATATAAGTTTTCACTGACGCGTTCAAGGCGCTGTTCATCAACGTCAATAGCGATTAAGGGCGTTTGAAACTCGGTACGTTCAAGCAGGTGTACCGTCTTTCCGCCGGGTGCTGCACAGCAATCAAGCACTCTGTGCTCCGGTTGGGCGTCTACCATATCCGCTGCTAGTTGTGCTGAACGGTCCTGAACTGACACCCAGCCGGCTTCAAAATGCGGGAGTTTAGTCACCGGCACCGGTTTGACAAGTCGAATCGCATCGCATGCCTGACTGTCGGCAACGGCTTCAATACCGTTTTCAGCTAACAGTGCAGTGTAGTCAGTCACGGTCGTGTGACGTCGGTTTGCGCGAAGCCAGAGTGGCGGCTGAGTATCATTTGCTGTGAAAACGGCTTCCGCTTTTTCACCGTATGCGGCTCTAATTTTCTCTCTAAGCCAACGCGGATGGTTAACACCTTCAGCGCTTGGCAACTCGCGTTCGCCATCATCGTTACGAGTGGGCGCTTCACGTAAAACTTGACGTAAAACCCCATTCACCAAACCACTTAATGCTTTACGTTTTAATAATTTGCTTGCCTCAACGGTGGCGCTCAACGCTGCGTGGTCTTTAGTACGCAACTTAAACAGTTGGTAAGTACCCACTAACAGTAGCGACTGGATAATTTGATTTTTGCCTTTCAACGGTTTATCCAACTTGCCGCTGACTTTTTCAGTCAACACCGGTAAGTAGCGCATGACACCATAGCTAATGGCTTGCGCGAGACGCTTATCTTCCGCGGATAACTGCTCACTATACGTGGTTAATGCTTGAGTCAGCGACTGGCCTTGTTCCAGCACTGCGTGGATAGCTTGAGCGGCGGCAGCGCGACTGTGCGCGCCCGTCGATGTGTTAGTCGACATCGGTTAAATTTACCCCAATTGCAAAGGTGGTGGCATACCCATTCAGTAAGTCACTCACGGGTAACGGCTTTTTGCCCGGTAACTGCAATGAGTGAAGGGTTAAAGCGCCTTGGGAGCAGGCAACAGTAACACCCGCAGGTGAACAGTCGATAATGGTGCCTGGCGCTGAGCGGTGATCAGTTTTGCTTACGCTGGCTTGATGAACCTTAACAGTGCGTTGGCCTGGTTTACCGCCGGGAAGCTCAAACCAAGCAAAAGGCCAGGGATTAAATGCACGTACATTTCTCTCGAGCTGGGTCGCGTCCGACCAATCAATTTTGCCTTCGTCCTTACTCAGTTTTTTTGCGTAAGTCGCGGCATCGTGGTTTTGAACTTCTGCGCGTTCACGGTAGCTTTCAATATCGTTCAATGTGGTTACGAGTGCACGGGGCCCGAGTTGAGCGAGTTTTTTATAAAGCGAAGCGGATGTCTCTTGTGCATCAATGGCACAACGCTCAACGTGTAGGACTGGACCCGTATCGAGTCCTTTTTCCATTTGCATAACGGCAACACCGGAAGCCTCATCGCCCGCCCAAATTGCGCGTTGGATAGGCGCCGCTCCCCGCCAGCGTGGTAGTAGCGAACCATGCACGTTAATACATCCATACTTGGGCGTGGTCAAAATAGGCTCAGGCAATAATAAGCCATAGGCGACGACGACCATCACGTCAGGGCGATACTCCGCGAGTTGCTGCTGAGCCGACGTTGTGTTTAGTTTTTCGGGCTGCTCCACTGCGATCGTGTGTTCAAGAGCTAGCTGCTTGACAGCACTAGGCTGCAGCTTTTTCCCTCGTCCGGCTCTGCGGTCCGGTTGGGTATACACCGCAACGACTTCATGATCAGTATTAAGTAGCGCCGCTAAATGGTCGGCTGCAAATTCAGGAGTACCCGCAAAAACAATACGTAATGGTCTGTGTGTGCTCAATCGATTAGGCTCCAGTGCTTAATTTTTCTTGCAAACGTTGTTCTTTCTCAAGTTTCTTACGAATACGCTCGCGTTTAAGCGGTGACAAATAATCAACGAATAGTTTGCCATCTAGGTGATCAATTTCGTGTTGCACACAGATGGCTAATAGGCCTTCCGCATCCATTGAAAATCGCTCGCCATTTTTGTCCAACGCTTGCACGGTAATATGTTCGGCACGCTCAACTTTAGCAAAAACGTTCGGAAACGATAGGCAACCCTCTTCATTGGTGAAATGACCCTCAGCGCGTGTAATCTCAGGGTTAATAAATACTAAGGGCTCGTTCTGATTTTCACTACAGTCAGCGACGAATAAACGTTGATGAACATCTACTTGAGTAGCCGCCAAACCGACGCCTTGAGATTCATACATCGTCTCAAACATATCGTCAATTGTAGCGCGTAGCGCATCGTCAACCTGTTCGATAGGTTGCGCAACAGTGCGTAAGCGCTCATCGGGGTACTTAAGTACCGTTAACTTAGTCATTCCAAAATCTCCTTCGCTTTAACTACTTTTATTTTACCTTAAATTGGGGGAGGAATGACAGCCGTGCAGTACCATGAACTTGCTTTATTAATGAGCCTCAACAAAGCGCCAATCGCTGTACAGCGGGAATGTAGAGAGTTCGCTGAGCTAGAAGCGATTGAAGATCGATGTCTGCAATCTATTAAGTCGGTCCAGAGAGCTTACGTACTTCAGGCAATGCATTGGTTGGAAAACGATAACTGTGGTGTCGTGGGCTGGTTTGATGACGAATATCCCGCACTGTTAAGAACCATAGAGCGCCCGCCTATGGTGTTATTTTATAAAGGGCGTACTGAACTACTATCCCAAGCGAGTGTCGCCATGGTCGGTAGTCGAAAGGCGAGTCACTATGGTATTCAGGTTACCGACCAGCTGGCTCGGGAATGCGCGCAATCAGGGTTAGCTGTTGTGAGTGGCTTAGCGATGGGCATCGATGCAGCTGCACACCGCGCGGCTCTCGACTATGGTGCGACCATTGCGGTATTAGGCACCGGTATCGATCAGATCTATCCGCGTAGAAATCGTGAGCTCTATGAGCTGATGAGTCATCAGGGGTTAATCATCAGCGAATTTTCACCAGGTACCCCGGCACGCATGGATCATTTTCCGCGTCGCAACCGTATTATAAGTGGAATGTCGAAAGGCGTTGTTGTTATCGAAGCTGCACGACGCAGTGGATCCATTTCTACCGCCTTGTCGGCGTTACGAGAGGGGCGCGAAGTGGGCGCAGTGCCTAACAGCATTTTTGCTAAGTCACAGGAAGGGTGTCACTGGTTGCTGAAAGAAGGCGCACACGTGATCACGTGTGCAAACGATATCTTGTCTTGGTTTGACATCAGTGCGAATAAACCGAGTCAGCAAACACAATGTACAATTCCTAAACACTTGGCAAACAATCCATTGTTCGCTAATGTGAGTAATGACCCAGTAAGTTTAGATGAGCTGGTTGAACGAACGGGGTTATCGGTTGCTGAGGTAAGCGAACAATTATTATTACTTGAGCTTGAAGGACTGATTACAGCAATTCCGGGTGGTTACATAAAAGTGGGGAGGCGCTAACCATGTTTGATATCCTCATGTACTTGTTTGAGAACTATATACATTCCGACTCAGAAGTTGTGGTTGACCACGATGAGTTGACGGACGAACTCGCCCGGGCCGGATTCCATCGGCAAGAAATTCAAAAAGCGTTAGCTTGGCTTGAACGCTTGGCGGATTTACAGGAAACAGAGGCTAAGACCTATCTCAACGTCACACCTGTTGCTTCAATGCGGGTCTATACGGAAATTGAGTGCAGTCGGTTAGATACTCAGTGTCGTGGGTTTTTAACCTATCTCGAAAATCTTGGCGTATTGGACTTTAGCACTCGAGAAATGGTCGTTGATAGAGTGATGGAGCTCGAAACCAGTCGATTTAGTCTCGACGATCTCAAGTGGGTCGTGCTTATGGTATTATTTAACCTACCAGGGCGTGAAGCGGCTTACGATAAGATGGAAGGTTTGCTATTTGAGGAGCCGGAGGGGCCGCTGCACTAATCTACTTAAGGATATAGAGTCATGCAGGCGTGTCCGAAATGCGGTCGTGAGCTGGTTTTAAAGCACAAAGGTCAGCAGAGTTTTTTGGGGTGCAGTGGCTATCCCGATTGTGAGTATACCCAGGGGCTTCGCGAGCAATCAGAGATTGAGCCGGAGAGCTTGGGTGTGCCTTGTCCCCAGTGCGGCAATGACTTGCAGTTAAAAAGCGGACGGTTTGGGCTTTTTGTTGGTTGCAGCAATTATCCAGACTGTGACTTTATTGCAGAAGATCCAACTCAACGAGAACAGGATTCGGTTCCGTGTCCGGAGTGTGAAAAGGCTGGTCGAACAGGTCGAGTTGTTGCAAAGACAGGTCGTTCGGGTAAACAGTTTTTCTCTTGTGATCAATTTCCCACCTGCGATTTTTCGTTGCCTTTACCTCCCGTTAATGAAGCCTGTCCCGAGTGTGACTTCCCCTTGTTAATGCGAAAGCGTAGTCAGGGTTCCGAGCGCCTTGTTTGTCCGCAAAAGCACTGCGACTACCGCTCCAAGCCGCTATAATAAGTCCAGTTTTTAGTTTGAGAGAGGAATTCCAGTGTCAGCACTTGATATTGAATCAGCGCGTTCAGCGCTATTAAACGGTGTAATCGCATACCCAACCGAAGCAGTATTCGGTTTAGGTTGCGATCCACGTAACGAGGAAGCGATCCGCAAGATTCTAACCTTGAAAGAACGCCCTGAGGACAAAGGGCTTATTCTAATCGCCGCTGACTATAGCCAATTGACACCTTATGTTAAAGATTCCGCAATTGGTCAGGATAAGCGCTTTAGCGTGCTATCACATTGGCCTGGCCCGGTGACATTGATTCTTCCCGCACGCGATACGGTTTCACCACTGCTGACCGGTGGACGAGATACCATTGCAGTGCGTGTTACAGCCTATGAGCCCGTGCGAGAGCTTTGTCGCAAGCTAGGTACTGCATTAGTATCTACTAGCGCCAACCCAAGCGGTGAAGAGCCGGCTAGAACAGCTCAAGAAGTGAGTGATTACTTCGGTGATGAAGTCGATTGGGTTTGGGATGAAAAAACAGGTGGCGCAGAGCAACCCTCTAAAATCATCGATCCATTTAATAACACCGTATTGAGGTAAGGTTTTTGTCATGATGGAACAGACTATGTTGCAGCCGGTATTGAATTACCTGCTCAGCTTGCAAGATAGTATTTGCCAACAATTGGAAGCCGTTGATGGTAGTGGACACTTCCAACAGGATGAGTGGCAACGGGAGCAAGGTGGTGGCGGTCGTTCTCGAGTGATGAAAGAGGGCGAAACGTTTGAACAGGCCGGCGTGGGCTTCTCGCATGTATACGGTGAACAGCTGCCTAAGAGTGCAACGGCGCACCGGCCCGAACTTGAAGGTCGTGACTTCAATGCCTGCGGCGTGTCTTTGGTCATTCATCCACGTAACCCCCATGTACCGACCGTTCATCTTAACGTCCGGTTCTTTATTGCCGAAAAGGAAGGTGAAGACCCCGTTTGGTGGTTTGGTGGAGGCTTTGACTTAACACCTTATTACCCCTACACCAACGATTGCATTGAGTGGCATAAAAAAGCCAAAGCATCGCTCGATAAAGTAGACCCTGCACTCTATGACAAATACAAAGTTTGGTGTGATGATTACTTTTATTTGAAACACCGAAATGAAGCGCGTGGCATCGGTGGTATTTTCTTTGACGACTTGAACGACCGATCGTTTGACGAGGCGTTTGATGTAATCAAAGCGGTTGGCGATGCCTTTTGTGAAGCTTACGTGCCTATCGTAGAACGTCGCAAAAAAACTGAATACTCAGAGCATCAACGTCAATTTCAATTGTATCGCCGCGGTCGTTATGTTGAATTTAATCTAGTCTGGGATCGAGGCACCTTGTTTGGCTTGCAAACCGGCGGGCGAACCGAGTCAATTCTGATGTCGATGCCGCCATTAGTGCGGTGGGAATATGACTGGCAACCACAGCCTGAATCAGTAGAGGCTGCTCTGACGGAATACTATTTGTTACCGCGGGACTGGGCCGGCATGGACTATGTTAATGAGTAATCAGTTAGCCGTTTTCGGTAATCCAATTAAGCACAGTCTGTCACCGAGAATACACAGCTTATTCGCTGAGCAAACCGGGCGCAGTGTTGATTACCAGCGTCTATTAGTGAGTCCTCAAGGTTTTCCGAAAGCGGTAGCTCGGCAATTTTCGCAAGGTTTAGCTGGCGCCAATGTAACAGTACCATTTAAACAGGTAGCGTATCAGCTTGTGACTCGACACCTAGGCTCAGCTGCTCATAGTGGCGCCGTTAATACATTAATTAGCGCGCCTCATGGTGGCCTGATCGGTGCCAATACCGATGGCGACGGGCTAGTCGCCGCGCTCAAGTCGAAAGGTGTCAGTTTGGCGGGGCGGCGTATTCTCTTGCTCGGGGCCGGCGGCGCGAGTCGCGGTGTCATGCCAGCGCTTAATGCCGAGAAGCCAGATGTGATTTGGGTGTGGAACCGCACAGTGGAACGTGCCGAGCAACTTGCTTCGCTATTTCATTCGGCGCAGGTGTTACGGCATTGGTCTGATGCGCGTAAACCTGATCTCATTATTAATGCTACCAGTGCCAGTTTGTTTGGCGAGTCGTTAGCACTTCCTGAGCATCTGCTTGATGCCGATACCGTTGGCTATGACATGGTTTACAGTCGTGATGCGACAGCTTTTCAAAGTCAGTTTAAAGCATCCGGTGGGGGTGTTTGTTTTGATGGTTTAAGAATGCTCGTGGAACAAGCGGCAGTCAGCTTTAGCCTTTGGTTTTCCTGCGACAAACCTAAAACCGAAGCCATCTATCATCAGTTGCGTAATGAGTTAGCCAAGCTTGACTAATGCGAGGTTGGCATTCACACCGACCTCGTTAAGTGCTCTCAGCCAACGGATTTGGTTGGGGCGTAATGTGTCGCCTGGACCTTTAACTTCGACCAGCATGACCTGTTTATCGCGATACAACCATAAGTCGGGAAAGCCGGCGCGATTGTTGTGTACGTCGCGAGCAATACGCTCAAAAATAGCCGCCCACTGCTGACCTTTGAGTCGTAGCCACCAATCTAAGAGTACACCCTTATCAACTCCGGGCCAGTAAATAAACGGATTCGCGAGGCCTGTTTTTTCATCGATAACTTTAGTAATACGTTGCATTACGGTGTCGGGGCAGTGCTTGATTTCATCAAGGCGTTTTTTTATTAACGCTTCGCGACGATGATAAAACTCATGGCTATTGAGATCTCTTGGCCCTCGCTGAAACGGGTGAACAAAAGCGCCTTCAATATCTTTGAATACGATATCCCAAAAAATAATACCAAATAGTGTTTGTGGAATTGTGTTTTCGTAGTGTGCTCCCCGCCAACCTTGCTGCTCAAAGTGAGCTAAGCTCTCTGCTTCTATTGAGGCTCCTCTCGATGCAAAGCTTAAATGGTGAGTTTCAGGCTCGGTTTGCTGTGTCGTAGGTTCAGCAAACCAACGTGACAATAATTGCTCAGCAATGGCGTGCTCTGGGTCGTTCCACGGCTTCTCTGCCATTTCATTCAGGGTAGAGTAAGCCTGCTTATTATTACCTTGCTTTCTGTAAATTCTTGCCATTCGTTCGCGCGCAGGGGGGCGGAATGACTGCTGATAAATCATTAGAGCATCGTCGAGTGCATCGGCTCGTTCACAGTCTCGCGCGAGCTTATTGCAGAGCCGGCTATAGGCGCCTCGAAATTTCTTCCATCCTTGATGGTTTGCTGCGCGTTTATACCAGTCGCGGATAATATGTATACGCTCAGGTAAGCCTTCTGTGTCCGAGTAACGTTGGCGAAACGTACTCATTGCATGGTAGTTAGCAACATCCTCAGGACTACTGAATAAGCTTTTAGGTCGAATTGTGTAGGTTTCATAACGAACATGACCGAGTGCTGTCTTTATAAACTCGGTGAGATCTTGATGTGCATTTCCAAAAAACAACAATGACAAGCGGTCAAAGTTTGCTTGTTGTGTTAACGCATACCATTGCAGTTGAGCGGCGACTGGCCATGGTCTTGGAAGCGCCAATAGTGCCTCGAGAATGTCGGCTTTTTTCGCCGAAGTAGAGAGCATGCAGCCGTTTTCTCGCGCCACATGTAGTAGTTCGGCGCGCTTTAATAGCTCAACTCCTTCAGGGCTATTGATCGCATGGTGTACGGTCAGCCAGCCCTCACCCTCAAGCGTGTTGACCGCTTCAGCGAGGTTGATTTCCGAGTAATTCAAGCCATCGACTCGAAATTGCTGACCGCGACGACTGGATAATCGAATCCATAGCTTTTGTGCGTCGGTGTTAAGTGACTCATAACGTGCGAGTGTCAGTCGAGTTTCATCATCTAACAGCGTGTCGTGATGATGCCGCACCCAACGCAAGATAGTGTTGAAGTTTTGCCAATAGTAATCGGGCTGATCAACATCAGCGGGTTCCCAACGCATTGAATTCTCGATAAAAAAATAACCTATTATAAAGGTACGCTTAATATGGAAGAAAAGAGTATAAAAAAACCGACAGTCTGACTAGACCTTGTCTCATTTTGTGGTAGTCTACTTAGTCTGCTCGATTCGGTGCGCTCTGGTATCAAAACGTCGGGTAGCAAAAATAAGTTTCCACAACGAAACAAATAATAAGAAGTAGGGCACTTAGGGTAGCCCGCCGTTTAAAAATCCCTTTTAAAATCAAGCTGTTAAAATCTATCCCATACACGATAACTCTTTTTGTTTGTTCGTGGGGTTTACTATTGTCAACAGAATTATCCACAGCGTATCCACATTTATCGACTAGCCTTGTTTCAGCGCCTATGGCATCCTTAGCACATTAGTTTTTTGACCAGCGAGACCGCATTCATGGCGCAGACAGTACCTGAAAATCCTTTCATTTTAGTCGATGGCTCCTCGTACTTATTTCGAGCTTTTCATGCTCCGCCACACTTAACCAACTCGGCCGGAGAACCTACGGGTGCGGTCTATGGGGTCGTTAATATGTTGCGCAGTTTGCTTAAACGCTATAAACCTTCGCACATGGCAGTGGTATTCGATGCCAAAGGTAAGACGTTTCGTAGCGATATTTACGATGAATATAAAGCTCATCGACCACCCATGCCTGACGACTTGCGCACGCAAATTGAACCCTTACATGCCATTGTTAAGGCAATGGGATTGCCATTACTGTGTGTCGATGGCGTCGAAGCGGATGACGTGATTGGTACGCTGGCAAAGCAAGCCGGCGATAAGGGCCGGTTTACCTTGATCAGCACCGGTGACAAGGACATGGCGCAATTAGTTAATGATCATGTCATGTTGATTAATACCATGACAGACACACTGCTAGACGAGTCTGGGGTGGTTGAAAAGTTTGGTGTTAAGCCTAGTCAAATTATTGATTACTTAGCATTGATGGGTGATAGCTCGGATAATATTCCTGGTTTACCCAAGGTCGGTGAGAAAACAGCGCAGGCGATGCTTCAAGGTATTCCGAGTATCGATAAGATTTACGAAGATATAAGTGCGGTGACAGAATTAGGGTTCCGCGGCGCTAAATCAATGCCGAAGAAACTAGAAGAATTCAAAGACCAATTGCTAATGTCACGCGAGTTGGCGACTATCAAGTGTGATGTTGAGCTCGAATGTGCACCCGACGCGTTAACGATTGAACCGGCTGACACGGATCAGCTACAAACGCTGTATGGCAAAATGGAATTCCGTCGTTGGCTGAATGAGCTGTTAGAAACCGGCGCGGCAACGGATCAAGCCTTAGGCGAAGCGAGTCCTGCCGAAGAGCAAAGCGAACAGTTCAGTGTTAACCGCGACGCGTACAAGACGTTATTTAATGAAGAAGAAGTCTCTGATTATATTGAGCAATTAAAATCAGCTGAGGTCATCGCGTTTGATACCGAGACAACGAGCCTTAACTACATGGAAGCGCAACTCGTCGGGGTTTCGTTTTCAATAGCGGAAGGCGAAGCGGTTTACATACCGGTGGCGCATGATTACGTCGGGGTCGAAAAGCAAGTCGATCGTGACTGGTTGTTAAAAGTCTTAAAACCACTACTCGAAGATTCCAGTATCGCTAAAGTAGGTCAGAATCTTAAGTACGATGCGCACATTCTACGTCGTTACGGTATTAAACTTCGTGGTATCAAGAATGACACCATGTTGGCTTCGTACGTTTTTAATAGTGTGGGTTCGCGTCACGACATGGACACGCTCAGTCTGCAATACTTGAACCATAAGCCGATTAAGTTCGAAGAGATTGCGGGGAAAGGAGCAAAACAGCTTACCTTTAACCAAATTGAGCTGGCGCAGGCAGCACCTTATGCTGCGGAAGATGCCGATATTACGTTGCGGTTGCATCATATTTTATGGGACAAAGTCCACCAGACAGGTGAGCAGCTCGCCTCTGTGTTAACCGATATTGAGGTGCCTCTGGTCAGTATTCTAACCGACATGGAAGAATACGGCGTAAAAGTTGATGCTGAAATGCTCGGTAAACAGAGTGAAGAGATTGCTAACAAGCTCGATGAACTTGAGCAAAAGGCCTTTGAAATTGCCGGTGAAGAGTTCAACCTCGGTTCTCCGAAACAACTGCAGCAAATTTTGTTTGAAAAGCTTGAGCTTCCGGTCATCAAAAAAACACCGAAAGGCGCACCGTCGACCGCCGAGGAAGTCCTGCAGGAGCTGGCGCATGATTATCCACTGCCGGATGTGATTTTGCAGCATCGTAGCTTGGCTAAATTGAAATCGACCTACACCGATAAATTACCGCGTATGATTAACCCAGATACTGGGCGTGTGCATACTTCGTATCAGCAAGCTGTCGCCGCGACGGGTCGGTTGTCATCGACTGAACCCAACTTACAGAATATCCCTATTCGTACGCCCGAAGGCCGCCGTGTTCGCCAAGCGTTTGTGGCTGAGGAAGGCTTTACGGTCGTAGCTATCGACTATAGTCAGATAGAGCTCAGAATTATGGCGCATTTATCGCAAGATGCCTCGTTGCTAAGAGCCTTTGCCCAAGGGCAGGACATCCACCGTGCTACGGCCAGTGAAGTGTTTGGTTGCAGCTTAGAGGAAGTCACTGATGAACAGCGCCGCCGAGCTAAAGCGGTTAACTTTGGTTTGATATACGGTATGTCTGCGTTTGGGTTATCGCGCCAACTTGATATTCCTCGACATGAAGCGCAAGCCTACATGGACAAGTACTTTGAGCGTTTCCCTGGTGTTTTAGAATATATGGAAAATACTCGCGAAACAGCGAAGAAGCAGGGTTATGTATCGACGCTTTTTGGCCGTCGCTTACCGCTGCCAGAAATCAAAGCATCCAATGGTGCTCGTCGCAAAGCGGCTGAACGTGCTGCGATTAACGCACCGATGCAGGGTACCGCGGCGGATATTATTAAGCGAGCAATGATAAAAGTGGGCGATTGGATCGATGAAAAGGGCTGTCAATCAGATGTTCGCATGCTAATGCAGGTACACGATGAATTAGTTTTTGAAATTCGTACAGAACATGCAGAAAGCTATGCCAAAGCTCTTGCTGATGTGATGGGTGAGGCGGCCGAACTGGATGTGCCATTGCTTGCTGAGTATGGATTTGGCGCGAACTGGGACGAAGCACATTAATTTTTTTGAGAAATTTTGAACTTTCTTAAATAGGGAGACTCTGAATAAGTGAAGGCGAGAGGTAAGCCTTCAAAAATTTGTTCTCCCTGGATTGTTTTTAGCCCGGCCTTTTGGTCGGGCTTTTTTATTGTTTACTTTGAGGAATGCCTGCCAGTCCGCTTCGACCCCGGCGGTTAGCAAACCAAACACCGATTAAAATAGCCAGCATTCCCAAGCCGTGCTGCAGAAAGAAGGGTTCGCCATCAAGCACACCCAACATCATGGCGACGATGGGAATCAAGTAAGTTACGGAGCTGGTGAATACAGTGTTGGTTAGCTGTACCACATAATTGAAAATGACCAATGCACCGGCGGTGCCAACAATTCCCAATACCAGAACAGCGGTGAGCGACAGAGGCGCATCAGGCTGCTGTGCATGGGCTAAAAAATCAGTGCCCAAAAATAAGAAGAACGCTGCTGGAATACTGGCCATCAGCAGGGATACGCCAGTAATGGTGAGTGGTTTTAAATCGGCAATTTTATGTTTGATTAAATTGAGGTTGATGCCGTAGCAGACGGTCGCAAGCATGACTAATAGGGCATAGCTATTAAAGGTGAACGAACCATTCGCTGTCGCGGTAATCAGTAAAACTGTCCCGACTAAGCCAATAACAATACCTATCCACTGCGCCCAACGTGCTGACTGACTAAATAGTAATACCCCAATCACCAACGTTGATATTGGCGTTAATGCGTTCAATACGCCAGTGACACCACTTTGTAGCTGAGTCTGTGCGATGGCAAACATGAAGGCGGGTATGAAACTACCTACAAGGCCAACACATGCCAGTTTGAGCCAATGTTTGCGGGAAATTTGACGCAGTTTAGGTAAGATTAAAGGCGTTAATACAATCCCGGCAGATGCAATACGCAGCGCACCGACTTCAAGTGCTGTAAAGGCGATCAACCCTTTCTTAATTAATAAAAACGAACTACCCCATATCAGTGCGAGTAGGCCTAGCAACAGCCACGCTTTTAATGGTGGAGTCTCCGAACTGTTATGTGTCATCGCTTTCTACAAAGTCATCGGTGGCCGGCGTTTCGCCTAGAAACCATTGATCGAGCTTTTGCTCGAGTTGGTCGATACCAAATTTCTTGAGCGAAGAGAATACTTCAACTTGTACGTCACCATTAAAGGCGATCGCGGCTTGGCGCGCTTTCAATAACGTTGACTTTCGAGCGCCTTGTTTTAGCTTATCGGCCTTAGTCAATAGCGCCAATACTGGGATGCCGCAATCCACCGCCCAATAAATCAGCTCTTGGTCGGTCTCTCGAAACGGATGGCGAATATCCATGAGTACGACCAAGCCTTTGAGTGAATCGCGCTTTTCTAAATACTCAGACAGCGACCGTTGCCATTGCTCTTTCACTTCCATTGGTACTTTGGCAAAACCGTATCCTGGTAAATCGATTAAGCGTTGACCTGTTGCGGTTTCAAAAACGTTAATCAATTGCGTCCGCCCCGGCGTTTTACTGGTCCGCGCCAAGTTGCGCTGGCGTGTCAGTGTATTTAATGCACTGGACTTACCTGCGTTTGAGCGGCCGGCGAACGCGATCTCGATGCCACTATCCTCCGGTAACTTGCGTATATTGGGGGCACTAGTAATAAAGGTAGCTGTTTGATAATTGATGCGCTTTTCTGACACGACAGGCTCACTTGCTTGTAAAATGTTCACTATTGCGCGGTATTATGAAGCATCTGTACACTTTCTCCAACGCTGAATTGCATAAACAATGTGCATTAGACGTTTAATCGTGCGTTGTTTTGTGTAAAATAAGCTACCGTTAGATGCGATCGGTTCAGGCACGAGGGTGCCTCACAGAGACAAGAGAAGCAGACATGAAAAAATTCGCGATCATTCTAGGATTGTTTATTAGTTCGACCAGCGTTGCGATGGCGCAACAGGGTGATGTCGAAGCAGGGAAACAAAAGTCTCAGGTATGTGCAGCATGTCACGGACCTAACGGCGTTTCTCCGACAGACATGTACCCGAACTTAGCGGGTCAACACCCCAAGTACATCTATAAGCAGTTGATGGACTTCAAAACCGCCTCTGAGACAGGCGGTGAGCAAGGTCGTAACAATGCTATTATGATGGGCCAAGTCGCGAACTTGTCCGAACAAGACATGAAAGACTTAGCCGCTTACTTTGCAGCTCAAGATCCTGCGAAAGGCGACACGCCCGAGGACTTAATCGCGAAAGGTGCGGATTTTTATCGCCGCGGCAACCCTGATACTAAGATTCCCTCGTGTGCAGGTTGTCACGGACCACGCGGTAACGGAATGGGCCTCGCAGCGTTCCCTGACATTTCAGGACAACACCCTGCGTACATAATTTCTCAGCTTGAGAATTTTCGTAGTGGTAAACGTGCAAACGACCCTAACGGTATGATGCGCGGTGTTGCTGCAAAAATGACCGATGAAGAGATGAAATTACTTGCTGAGTACCTGCACGGTCTTTATTAAGAAAAAAGTTTATTCATGAAGGGTGGCTCAAATGCCACCCTTTTTTTATCATATGTTATAGATTTATGCGTTTTTTACGTCTTATAAACAAAAATGTTATAAAAAAATGGATTTTTAGAGCGATAAAATCATTGAACTCATCCGCATTAATACGTAGTCTTTAAAGCGTCCGAGGGAGATGACCTCTCCTGAGGCATCAAAACAATAATAAGACTGCCTAAAGCAGCGAATAAAATCGATACATAAAAATAACAATAAATCGATTCTGGATTTCGGTTCACAAAACCAATAATAATAGAATAGAGATCCAGGGAGTAAAAGTAGTATTGGTTGCTCCTTTCTATAATAACAACAACTAGAAAATTAGGTTACGGAAGACCGAGATAAAAACTCGGAAGCAGTGACAACCATTCTCATAGTTGCAGTGCGCTGCCGAATATGAGAAACAGAGGCGATGGAAACATCGCCTTTTTTCTTTTCTATTGAGCCCTTTATGTTGTTATGTCCTCTTTGTGATTCACCAAGTCAGTTTTATGCGCGTGATAGAAGACGTTCCTTCCATCAGTGTTGTCATTGTCAGTTGGTTTTTGCTGATCCCGCTACGCACGTTGACCGTGACGAGGAAAAGCGTCTTTACGAAACACACGAAAACGATCCCCATGATCCACACTACCGAGACTTCTTAAATCGCCTTTGGCAGCCTCTAAACACGATTTGTCAGAGGTTGGACTACCAAACAGCGCTCGACTTTGGTTCAGGACCTGGCCCCACGTTGCATCTAATGATGCAAGAATCGGGGATCGACGCCAACCATTATGATCCTATTTACTCGCCCGATGAAACGGTACTGAGTGAATCCTACGATGTAGTGACCTGTACTGAAGTCATAGAGCACTTTTATTATCCGCAACGAGAGTTTATACAGTTACGTCGGCTCGTTAAGCCAGGCGGTACGTTGGCGACGATGACAAAACCCTATGTATCGGCTGACGTATTTCCCAATTGGCATTACAAAAACGACTTAACCCATGTTTCGTTTTTTACTGACCAGACCTATCGTTATATTGCGCAACGGTTTGGTTTCAACGTCGACAGAGTGAGCGACCAAGTAACCTTCTTTCGTTGTGTTAAATCCTGCTGATTACAATGCGTGTATGCGTTACAATAGGACTAACTCTATGAAATAAGGAGTCCACATGACTCGTAAGAAAAAAACACGTAAGACGGGGCCTCTTGCGCCGTCGAAAGCGCCAAAAGATAAACGCCAAGTAGAAAACCTAACCCGTGGAAAGAAAAAAGGTAAAGGCCAACCTGCCGGTAAACGCCATAGTGAGCCTAAACGTGATCAGCAGACGGGACAAAACAATGACACCCAAACGGATCCACGCAAGGGCAGTAAGCGTAAGATCGACCTAGGCCCTGTTGTTTCAACAGCAGCCGTCGCGGCACTGACTCCGCAACAAGCGCTCGAGCAGTTGCAAAATGATGAAAAATTGCAGGATTTGGTTGAGCGCTTTGAGCAGGGTGAAGTGTTGTCTAATGATGATCAGCGTTATCTCGACGAGCAATCTGAACGTTACGAAAAGCTGGCAAGCCAGTTAGGTCTCGATCTTGACGATGATGACGATGAATGGGATGACGAGGAGTATTGATGTCTACATTAGCGATAGTTTTATACATTCTGGGCGTCGTCGTTATCGTAGGTTTAGCGGTTTATGCTATGACACTACTTAAACGCCTACGCTATCAAAATCAGTTACGTCAACAAGCGGTGCAAAAGCGTGTTGACCGTATCGACGAAAGCATTATTACCATTGCTAAAGGCATGCAGCAAGATCAGTGTCCATTATCTGAAGGATGTTTGCGCATTGTGGTGCTGCTGGATCATCGTCCTGAATCGACGGAGTATGACTACTCGAAAGATTATCCTGCAATGCACGACATGTACGAACGCATTAAACACATGCCGACGCACGAAAACCGTAAGAAGTTTCCAAAGCAGAAGATCAAAGAACTCGATAAAGAGCGTGAAGGTTACGAGGCTGAATTAAAAGACGTTATTTTAGCTGACGTCGACAAGTTATTGCGTGAGTTTCCCACTCGGTAAAAGGAAGCGCCGATGTTATTTAAAGGCATTCGAGAAGATATAAAAAGCGTCTATAGCCGTGACCCTGCGGCCCGCAACGCCTTTGAAATACTCTTTAACTATCCAGGTTTACACGCGATTTGGCTCCATCGCTTTAGTCATCGTCTTTGGAAGCTTAAGCTGTATTGGTTAGCGCGTTTCGTTTCAAATATTGGCCGATGGTTAACCGGTGTCGAGATACATCCGGGCGCTAAGATTGGACGCCGATTTTTTATCGATCATGGTATGGGTGTCGTGATAGGCGAGACCGCTGAGATCGGCGATGATGTGACCCTATATCACGGCGTTACCCTCGGTGGAACCTCATGGAATAAAGGCAAACGGCACCCAACGCTCAAGGACGGCGTAGTGATTGGAGCAGGAGCGAAAGTACTGGGTCCATTGACTGTAGGTACTGAAGCACGCATTGGGTCTAACGCAGTTGTGGTGCGTGATGTGCCTGATGGTGCCACGATGGTTGGAATTCCCGCGCGAGTGGCGAAGTCAGGCCAAGACAAAGAAACATCGGAGCGCCGTGCCAGAATGGCTAAAGCCTATGGCTTTGATGCGTATGCGATTTCAGCCGATAATCCTGATCCTGTTGCAACAGCCATTGGTCGAATGCTTGATCATGTTCACGTATTGGATCAAAAAGTCTCGGATTTATGTCAAGCCGTGAATCGGTTAGGCGGAGATGTCTGTAGTGAACTACCCGAAGTCGAGATGGACGACGTCGCATTCCTTGAAGAGAAACAACGTGCTGCACAACAGCGCGAAGCGCAGCACGAAAGTAAGCACGAAGCCGATTAGCCTTTCAGGTTGAAGCGCTCAATAAGCTCGTATAATTCATACGATGTGCGCTTCAATTCATCACTCGACTTCTGCGTATTGTCAGAGGTTTGTTCGGTCTGACGGGCAATTTCCGCAATCTCAGATAGCTGTTGATTAATATGCTCGGCTACGCCCGACTGTTGCTCAACAGCCGACGCCATTTGCGTAGACATGTCAGCAATCTGTTCAATCGCATCGGAGATTTGAGACAACGCACTGTCGGCACGTTTAACTTTGTCGACCCCCTCGGCTGCCGATTTTTCACCTTGTTGCGAAACTGTAACTGCTTCCTTGGCACGGCCCCGTAGCTGATTAATCACATTATGAATACTGTCAGTTGATTCGGAAGTCCTACGCGCAAGATTTCTCACCTCGTCGGCAACGACTGAGAATCCCCGTCCATGCTCACCGGCGCGCGCTGCTTCAATCGCGGCATTGAGCGCGAGCAGGTTGGTTTGCTCTGCAATGGAGGATATCAAATCAGCCGCTTCACCGATTTCTGCTGTTGAAGAGTCAAGCGCCTCGACCGTTTGAGCGATTTGTTTAACGGCTTCGTGCAACTCAACAATGACTTCGCTCGCCTGACGTGCGAGCTTGACACTTTCATCGGTGTTTTGCTTGGCGTTATCAGCTTGCTCTGCATTTTGCTCAACGGTTGCCGCGACTTCTTGTATGGTAGTAGACATCTGATTCATCGCCGCCGCTGTTTGGTCAGTAGCTTGTGTTTGACGTTGTACCTGCTCATTTGACGTTTTAGCCTGTTGACTCGTGTCATCGGCGACGCGCAGTAAGCCACCCACGGCATCCTTGATACGAGCCAACGCAGTGCGATTGCGCGCCCCCTCGCTCAACAACATCAAAGATAATTGGGCTTCTCTACCCTGAGCATTGAAGTAGGTGCTACCGATCAACTCGCTGTCAAAAGCTTCGGGTCGTATTTGTAGCATGCGTTGTAGCATAGTAGAAATATAGCGGCCGTACCAAACGCAACTAATAGCCGTACCTGCTAGCACCGCTAAACTAGCCTCTATTGACCCCAAAAACGCAGCGGCTGCTGTAGCAGAAAGACCAGGTATCAATACCGGTGTTAGGTCACGAGCGGAATAAAAAGCACGCTTAGAGAAGGAGACTGGACTGCGGCCTTGGTTCATTCGTTGATAAATAGCAAAGGCACGAGCTTTGCGTTCATCCGACGTCTTTACACGAACAGATTCAAAACCGGCTGGCTTACCATCATGCATAATGGGGGTGACATATGCACTAACCCAGTAATGGTCGCCATTTTTACAACGGTTTTTAACTAAGCCCATCCAGGGGTGACCACGTTTAATGGTGCGCCACATATCTTCAAATACGGCGGCTGGCATATCTGGATGACGCAGAATATTATGTGGTGAGCCAATAAGCTCTTTACGATCATATCCACTGACTTCAACGAAATCATCATTACAGTGAGTAATAATGCCTTTGCGATCCGTTGATGAGATCAGCCGATAGTTATCGGGAATGTTGCGTTCTTTTTGGGTGATGGGTCCGTTATCTTTCATACTATCCTTCTCTTCTTGATTTATATCAAGGATATATGAATATCGTCAGTGTCCCCAAATTCTTGAATAGAAATAAAAAACGCCGCTAAAAAGCGGCGTTTTTAAAGACTTTTAGCTGATTAGTCAGCTTGAGGACGCATGTGTGGGAATAGGATCACGTCTTTAATCGTTGGTGAGTCTGTAAATAACATCACCAGACGGTCGATACCAATACCCTCACCCGCTGTTGGAGGTAAACCATACTCTAATGCGCGGATGTAGTCTTCATCGAAGTGCATTGCTTCATCATCACCCGCATCTTTCTCTTCGACTTGACGCGTAAAGCGCTCAGCTTGGTCTTGTGCATCATTAAGCTCAGAGAAACCATTTGCAAGCTCACGGCCACCAACAAAGAATTCAAAGCGGTCAGTTACAAATGGGTTTTCG
>NZ_DEYI01000001.1:0-2563 GCF_002364475.1 Idiomarina sp. UBA3162 | reverse complement strand
GTAAACGAGAAGATCGAAGGCTTTTTTGATTTATGTGCACTACGGGGCCTTGATGGCAGCCATCAAGTATTAATTCCTGAGTCTAACCAAAAGCAGTTGGTGTTACGGCCGGATATAGTCCAGGCAGTCGAACAAGGTCAGTTTCATATCCATACCGTTGATCATGTCGACGAAGCATTGTCATATTTATGTGATATGCCTGTGAAAGACTTATACAAACAGGTAAAACTTAACGCGCACAATGAACAGGAATCGGACAGTCGCTCATGGTGGCAACGCTGGTTTAGTTGATTCAACGCACCCACTTCCACTAATCGGAGTTGTTTAGCGTACAGCTGTACGCTAAACTGCAATCTGATTTCAGTGGTATACAACATAAAAGGTCGTTATGAATCAATCGAGTTTTTCTCGCGAAGATCTGATTGCATGCAGTGAAGGCGAATTATTTGGCCCGGGTAACAGTCGCTTACCCGCCCCTAACATGTTGATGATGGATCGCATCGTGAACATTACCGAAAACGGCGGCGCGCATGACAAAGGGTTTATTCATGCAGAATTAGATATCAATCCTGATTTGTGGTTTTTTGACTGCCACTTTAAGGGTGACCCTGTGATGCCAGGTTGTTTAGGCCTAGACGCTATGTGGCAATTAGTTGGGTTTTATCTAGGTTGGTCAGGCGGCCCCGGTCGCGGACGTGCGCTTGGTGTAGGTGAAGTCAAATTCACCGGTCAAATCTTGCCACACCATAGCAAAGTCACCTATAAGATCGACATGAAACGTGTTATCAAACGCAAACTGTTTATGGGTGTGGGTGATGGCGTAGTTGAAGTTGACGGCCGCCCTATCTATACCGCTAAAGACTTAAAGGTTGGTTTATTTACCGATACCAGTACATTCTAAAACGATGTACCAACCGCGATAAAAAAACGCCGGCTATTTGCCGGCGTTTGTATATTAATTTGCTGAGACATTTAGCGGAACAAGCCGGTCCCCCTAGCCTCCATGGCATCTCGCCAACCGCCTAACCATTGAGACCTGAAGTCGTCTTGGGTTTGATACGGACACTGATCCTTCGAGCGTCCTGATAATCCGGCTTTAAAGCCTTGAGTGTGGGCTCTTTCAAAGCGATCACGCTTCTGTCTTTTCATAAAACTACCCCTTTTCACTTTTTATTCGGTTGTGATTATCAAAAGAGCGCATTAACTAATGCCCTCCCTATAATTGATAACGCGAAACCAGGATAGTTCAATGCGAAAAAGTAACACTGCCTACTTGCAAAAACTTAACAAGTTGAAACTGTGTTACTTTTTTATGATATTTTCTTTATGATTTTTTGATATTTTTATGCTGACGACGGCGCGAAAGCGTAATAAAGAAACCAAGTAGCGATAAGCCAGCTAGCGGAATACCGCCAAAACTCGCGCCACTGCGTTCTACTTTATTTTCTTCCTCACGGCAATTATTCAACTCGCCTTCAATCGGATCCATTTTGATAGTGACCGAAACTTCACGCGTTTGTGTTTCGCCATTACCGTCAACGTACTCTTCCGTCTTCAATGCAGAAGCCACAATTTCACCTGAGTCAGTCACGGCACGTGCGTCTACGATAAAGTATGGACTATCGCAAGCGATTGCATCGTTCAAGTTAATGAATTCAGCATTTTCTGCAGCGGTATCATAGAGAAAACCAACACGACGGCGAGTTGTAGAGAGTGTCGGTTCAATTTCGCCAGTACCGACAACTAAACCATTATTATTAATGTCACTCGGTACCGTTGATGAACCATTGAAAAAGCCTGGTAGGGTTTCCATAGTGGCACTATCAACGTCGTAATAAAAACCGGTATTACGCAAGTTACCTGCACGTGTCGCTGTTAAATAACCAACCGCACGATTGTTGTCATTAATATCGTTGGCCGAGCCCCAAAAGTATTCATCACTTTCTGTCACCGCAATCGCCTCACCATCCACAAATATTGCGGGCATACGGATCGCACCACGGTCGGGGTGGTAAGTGTAACTTTGACCTACAGCAATACCATTGTTATTCACGGCGTAAGCATAGCTAGAGAAATCAGACTGGTCTTCTTCACGACGCTCAGTCAAAGTACCGAGCTCAGTTGAAGAAATAACCTCACCGTTTGCATCTAACTGCCATAAGTAGCCGCGGATGTCGTAGATCGACCGACGCGACGAATAATTTGAACGGCTGTAATACAAAATAGGTGCAATGTTGTTGGCCGTTGCGTTATGAAGCTCTAACCAAAGTTCAGAGGCACAGACTTCAACCGGACGTGTCTGAATCGACTCACTGTCCTCTTCTGGCGTACAACTTTCTATCGTGGTCGCCGCACCGGGACTTACACCGATACTGGCATAACCCGCGGCTAAACCACTGTCATTAACATCCATGATGGCACTTTCACCGCCGAGAATAGATTGTTCTGGTGGTGCGACCGTCGCAGTTTGGCCATCCTGATACCAAACGCCGCGTGAGATATAGTCACGTACGTAAAAAGTATTGGTCTGTTCGTCACCTTCGCTATCGGTATAGGTAAAATC
>NZ_DEYI01000062.1:0-19159 GCF_002364475.1 Idiomarina sp. UBA3162 | reverse complement strand
ATCAACCATTTAATCCGCTTACCCGAATTTATTTGCCACTACACGTTCACAAGTTGCAGACCACTATAGCTATGTTCAACGTGTTAAGCGAGTATTGGGCATAGCCAAAAAGTTAAAAGATTCATTTGTGAAAAAGCTTTCAATCAAAAAACTAAAGCTGAAGTTTTAGTAACAAGGTAAGTAACACGCTTGAATCTTAATATTTTTTATCCACTATAAAACAATAAGTTATTAGATCTTATCGATTCCGCCTCCGGCACCACTATTCTAAAGGCCCTGCACTTTGTGCGGGGCTTTTTAGTTTCTGATGGTGTACCAGATTTGTACCAATCGAGCCATCAACGTTACAAGCCACTCGTTTCAAGTGCTCGGTAGCCAAATGTGCATAACATGGTAACGGTTAGCCGTTGAGGCAGACGCTTCACTCCGAATATCAAACTTTACCTCGTCAATCAGACTTCGATTGATTTGGTCTAGATAGAGACCTCTAAAGTAAACGTCTAACCGTCTTAACTTACCAATATCTTTTTGGTGGTCGCGTTTATCTTGCTTTTCAGTCAACCAACGGATTGGTGAGCCCGACAGCTTAACGTCTGACTCATGGTTAACGATTACGGAATCAGATCAGTTATTAGTAGTCAACGATCATGGCTCTAATTATGAATTTGCCAATACGTAATCCAATGAACCACAACCAAACACTCTACTCCGACAGTTCGTACAGAGGGCTTCCGCTTTGGCCTCAGCATTTGCCTTATATTCAGGAACTCTTATTTGATCTACATGACACAATGACAAGAGCGATTGAGGAACATCCACGTACGCTGGCTGTTCGCTTTGATTTGAAAGTGCCTGTAGCCCGTATTCCCTTGCACCATAAACCACGAAAGACCGCACGACTCACTCAATGATATGACACCGTTTGATTACCGAACTGCGGCATAAATATTCTATCAGATGACTGTGTTATAAATGGGATATTTACACTTCTACCTGCCTAAAATATTCACGCTCGAAGTTGTTCGGTGACATTCTGAAGGCCCTGCACTTTGTGCGGGGCTTTTTTATTTCTACAGACCGACTACCAACAATTATTCGTACCATGGAGCCGAATTCTAGAAGGGCTGTCGATCTCTTAAAACCTCAGTTTGTCAATTGTTTAGAGGGTTTAGCAGTTATCGCTCCCGCTAGTACCAAGCCAATGGCGGCAGCTATCAAAGAGCTGTTGAATGTTTCACTATAAGCTCTAAGCGCCTCTGCCAAGAGAGGACCTATAATTTGCCCCACTCCATAAGAAAGCGTCATGACTGCCAGCATATTAAACTTTACTCTGTACTTTATTTTTTGTGCGGCTGACATTGCAATTGTTACGGTTCCCATGAAGGTGGAGCCGACCAAAATGGCACTTAAAAGATAAAAGCTAGAGGACGAACCCATCGTCGGTAGCACTACACCTAACGCCTGTACGCCTAGGTTAGTTTGTAAGGCAAGCTGGGAACCTAGACGTTGATGAATTTTGTGCCAAATAAAGCACGAGGGCTGATACCCATGCTGTTTGCCACGGGTGCAGGCGCTGAGATCCAGCGTCCCTTGGCAACGGTCATCGTCGGTGGACTGGTTTCCGCCACGTTACTGACGCTTGTAGTATTACCGGTGCTCTACCCTTGGTTCTCTAAACAGAAAGTGAAGGAGCTTACGCGAACCTGATTTGTTTCACTGCTTACAGTTTGTAACAAAGCAGATTCGCTTTTCGTCTCCACCGTGATTATTGTTTAATCAAAGTCAAAATGAGGGCGTTGAAATGTACAGCGACAAAGATATTCGCGCAGCCGTCGAGGCAGGTGTCATGCCTAAACAAACGGCGAACGCGTTTCGTGATTTTATTCAACAACAGCGCGGTGGAGTCCTAAATCAAGACCAAGAGTATATTCCTTTGGTACACGGCTTTAACGACATTTTTGTCGTGATCGCCGCAGTGATTGCTTTGGCAGGTCTGTGGACGATTGGTAATACCATGTCGCCGCTGATCGGTGGCGGTTTAGTAGCTGTGGCAAGTTGGTTGTTGTCCGAGTACTTCACTCGCCGTCGACATATGGCGCTGCCATCGATCGTGCTATTGGTGACGGCATTGGGCGGTACCTTCGGTGGCGTGATTATGCAATTACTTGCCATGGCGGTTAGACCCGACCTTGCTAGCGGTGTCGCATTTATTGCTGCCAGTGCCGTTGCAACAGCGCATTGGTTTCGGTTCCGTGTTCCTATCACGCTCGCGGCTGGGATCGCTACGGTGGTTGGTATCATCGTGTCTTTCCTAAGCACCACCTGGTTGCTAGACAGTATCTTAATTGACTTGGTGATCATGACAGGGGGTTTAGTCACCTTTGGCATCGCCATGTATTGGGATGCTTCGGACGTCGATCGCACCAGTCGCCGTTCTGATGTCGCATTTTGGCTTCATCTACTGGCGGCGCCGCTGATGATTCATCCTTTGTTTAACGTCATTCTTGGCAGTGATTTTGAAATCGGCGTTACTCAAGCAGCCGCCACACTGGTGGTTTATGTTGTGTTGAGTGTCGTATCTCTGATTATCGATCGTCGCGCCTTGATGGTATCAGCATTGGCCTACGTTATTTTTATTTTCAGTCAAGTGCTGACAAGCGTTGGCTTGGTCGACTTAGGTAGCGCGGTGATGGGCTTAATCGTGGGTGCTGGCTTACTACTTGTGTCGGTGTTCTGGCATCCGTTACGCAGTTCATTGGTATCTAAATTGCCGCCTGCGCTACTTAATAAGTTACCTTCACTGCAATAAAGCAATGAGCGGCGCAAGCCGCTCTTTCTAATTTATTAGTTAAAAATTGTAGATATTTTGTAAAAATAAGCTTTGAAAAGCGCTTTAAGCGATCCATAATTTAACAATTAAACATTTAAATAACATTTGGAGCCGTTATGGCTGTAAAATTTGAAGACCGTCCCCTGGATAAAGTTCGCGAAGAAGTGATAGACCAGCTGGTTATGAATTACAGTCATGGTGAACTATCGCAAGAGGCTTTTGAGGCGCGGCTTGACCAAGCATTTGATGCGATCGCTCACCAGCAATTAGCCGACTTAGTAGAAGACTTACCCCTGCAAGTTGATGCGAAGTATGAGCAAAGTAAAGCCGCACGTTTTGACGCACACTCCACCAAAATATTCGCTGGCAGCGAACATTCGGTTGTCGCAATACTGTCGTCGCAAAGCATGAAAGGTGCATGGCAAGTACCGGCTAAAATTAAAGCCTACAGTGTGCTGGGTTCACTCAAGATCGACTTTACTGATGCGCACTTCGAGAGCGATGAAATTCATGTTCAACTACTCGACCTTGTTGGTGATATTAAAATTTTTGTTCCCGAGTTTGCCCGCGTGACCTGCAATGTCGCTAACATTATTAGCTCTCTCGATAATCATCTAGAGGCGCCAATACAAGCGCCTAAAGTGCACATCCATATTTCCGGCTATTCCGTACTCTCTTCTATTGATATCAAAGTACGCCAAACAATGCGCGAGCGTTTTATTGCGTTTGCTGATAAGTTAAAGCGTAACTGGACCACCTAAAAACAACAACATGGAGTCTAATCAATGAAGCTCTACGAAATGGCGAAGGCGCCTAACCCGCGTCGCGTACGCATGTTTCTCGCAGAAAAGGGATTACTAGATAAAGTCGAACGGATTGAAATTGACTTGTCAAAAGGTGAAAACCTCAGCGATTCTTTCAAAGCCAAAAACCCCATGCAAAAAGTCCCTGTACTTGAGCTCGATGACGGTAGCTTTATCTGCGAAACCACGGCAATTTGCCATTATTTCGAAAACCAATATCCCGACTCACCTAAACTACTTGGCGACAATGCCAACGACAAAGCCATTATTGAACAATGGACGCGTTGGGTCGATTTTTACTTGTTCTATCCAATTGGCATGGGCTTTCAGCACACGACCGACTATTTCAAGCACCGCATGCAACCCATCCGCGAATGGGGAGAGCACAATATCAAAGAGGCCGAGCGCTTTTTTGACTTTTTAAACGATCAACTCGAAGGTAAAGATTTTATTGCCTGCGGTCAGCTCACCGTCGCCGATATCAATGCGTTCTGCTCAGTCGACTTTGGCAAAGTCGTGAATCTACGCGTTGATGAAAGCCGTCCTAATTTATTCCGTTGGTATCAAGCGATGAAGCAACGCGCTTCTGCTAAAGTTTAATTCGAGCCTGATATGCAAGAAGAAGCATCAAGTTTGTGGGCGGAGTTTAGCTCCGCCTTTACTACCCTATGGCAAACACCACTTTATACCTCCGGCGATACAAAAATCCATTTTAGCCAAGTGGTCATTGCGCTGACCATTATCATCGTTGGTGTTATTGTTGTTCGCATTATAGGTCGCCAACTACTGAACCGTGCCCTGCTGCGCAACGGCGCGTCGGAAAACACCCTATTTACCTTTCGTCGGCTATTTCAGTTTATTGCCTACTTGTTACTGGTTTTACTTGCTCTACCGTTAGCTGGTATTCCGATTACGATATTTGCAGTACTCGGTGGCGCGTTCGCCATTGGTGTGGGTTTTGGTGCGCAGAATTTGCTCAATAACCTGATATCGGGTTTTATTCTATTAACCGAGAGTCCAATTCGTATTGGCGACATCGTTGAGCTTGAGAACGAGCAAGGTCGCATTGAAGAAATAGGTAATCGTTGTGTACGTATTCGTCGGTTTGACGGGATTCATGTACTGGTGCCAAACAGCTACTTTTTAGAGCAACGCGTAGTGAACTGGACACTGGTTTCAAAAGATATCCGCAGCAATGTCAGTGTTGGTGTCGCTTATGGTTCACCGGCTGAAAAGGTACGTGACTTAATGCTGGAGGCGGCGAAAGAGCATAAAAAGATTAACACCGAGTACCCCATCGAAGTGTTATTTGAAGACTTTGGTGATAACAGCCTTACCTTCAATTTGCTGTTCTGGACTTCGGTTAGTGCGCCGATGGATTTACGTCGGGTGCAGTCGGACTTGCGCTACAAGATCGACTCACTATTCGCCGAGAATGATATCGTCATCGCCTTCCCACAACGGGATGTGCACCTCGATACATTAAGACCACTCGAAGTCTCTATTCAACGAGCAAAAAAAAGCGATGCTAATTAGCATCGCTTTTATCAAAACTCTCCGCGTATTTAGAATTCACGCTTATACGTTAGCGAGAAACTAACACCACGCGTTTCTGAACGAAGCAAGGTATCGTCAAACTCAATCTCTTTATCTTGATTCAAGATATTTTGCACCTTGAGCGTGATCTGAGAATTGAAGTCTGGATAGTAACTATAAACCGCGTCTAAACTGTGGAAAGGTTGCTCAAACGCATCGCCACGACCTTCGATACCTGGAATGATAATACGCTCACCAAACACGTTATAAACCAACGATGCAGAGTGCTTACCATTGTCAGAATCAAAGCCAAGCTGACTGTTGACCACCCATTTTGAGTGACCCGTTAAGCGACGTTCGGTATTGGTAATCGACGTCGATACACCGGTTTGTTCAACAATCTTCTGAGTATCCAACTGGATTTCAGAGTCACTTAACGTAACGTTACCCGAAACAAAGAAGTTCGTGCTGAGTGATTTTAACCACTCCATTTCGACACCGTATACTTCACCGGTCTCAGCGTTAGCAATACGTACTAATGGAGGACCGTCTTGCGCGGGCGACTGAACAGATTCAATCGGGTCAGTCATGTCCTTATAGAACATACCCAACGACAAGGTATCGCCATTTTCTTGATACCACTCCCAACGTGCGTCATAGTTCTTGATCGACGTTGTCCGCAAGCCTGGTGTACCGCCGACTGGGAACAAGGTCAACGGATCGAGGTACGTTGAACTAGAGACTTCGCGCAAGTCAGGACGGACTACCGTTTGTCCGTAGCTGAAACGTAACTGCTGCTCGTCAGTTAAAAAGTAAGTCAACGCCAACGATGGATAGAAGTCATCCTCTTGGAATGCTAAATCAGCTAGATCGTTAGGTGTCGGGTTGGTTGGTAAATCGATTTCACCGGTCGTTGGTACCAGTGGTACCACAACTTGGCGGAAGTCTTCCCAACGAACACCCGCCGTAATACGCCACTTCTCTTTAAAGAACACGTCGCCTTCAACGTAGTATGCGTCGATTGCTTGCGCAGAAATATAATCATCGCCCGCTACCGTAGTATCGTTCAATATCGGCGTAAAACTAAGTTCAGTATTCGCTAATAAGTCATCATTAAGGATTTCGCCTAGCTGATGCCCTTGCAAAACGCTCGAGTCGGGGAACGCACGCGTATTGATATCAAAACGACGGTTGGTGGCAAAACGCGTTTTCTGAACAAAGTCCGCGCCCGCCTTTAAGGTGATATCCCAATCATCGAGCATGATTGGTAGAGTTACATTGCCGCCCCAGTTTTCAACTTCATCATCGAGATCTTGAAAAGAGTAACGTGCAGCCGTCGTCGCATTGGTTAGGTTACTCTCAGTTTGACGGTCAAAAACTCCATCTTCGTTACGGTCCGTCAAAATAAACCGAGTCTCTAAGTTACCCGGTGCATAACGGCTTGAACGTGCCTTTGAATACTTCCAATCAATACCCAAGAAGTTCCAGTCGGTAAAGGTATGCATCCCTTTAATTTGGTTAGCCACCATCCGACGCTCTTGGTAATTCACATCAAACTCACGAATACGCTGGTCAGAGCCGAAGTTGATGTTGTTATTGTTACCCAATTTCTCGCGTAAACGATCCTCGGTATCGTTCAGAATGACATGGCTGAAGTCGACTTTGTGATTCGCGCCGTAGTTAATGCCCAGCGTGAACATACCTGACCACGTCACTTGGTGCTCGGTTGACTGCACATCATCCCAACCACGAACCAATGTATAGCTGTCATCAGGGTTTAAGCGGTAGTTTTCACCCAGAAACTGCTCAGAAACCTGCCACTCATTGCGGTACGCAGCCGTGGTCAAAAAACCAATCGCCCACTTGTCAGTTAAATCATAACGGTTACCGTAGGTCACATTGACACCATAATCAGGGTCAATAGACTGCATTTGAGGGTCATAATCTCGGTTCAGTGCCAACGCCACATCCCGATTATCTTCGATGCTAATTTCATCAAGGAATGTGCGTTGTCCCCACAACGCTTGCAACATTTGTGGTGCTGCACGAGTTCCGTCATCTTTACCCTTCCATGAACTCCCGCCATCATACCAATATGAGTCATCGAAATTTTCTGAGTTGCCGCCCACTTTAATCGAGCCATTAAAAACTTCTTGCGTGGGGGCAGACTTCAGGCGGATATCAACATTACCGCCACCAAAGTTAGCCGGCATTGATGCTGAATACGACTTTTGAACAGCTAAACTTTCGATAATATCCGAGGGGAATAAATCGAGTGGAATAACGGCTCGGGTTGGATCAGGGCTCGGTACGGACATGCCGTTAAGTTGCGTACTCGAGTAACGCTCACCTAAGCCACGTACATATATAAATTTACCGTCGACCAGTGTAAGACCTGTAATACGACGAAGCGCAGCAGCGGCATCAGTATCACCGGTACGCGAAATCTGGTCAGCACCCATGATATCGGCCACGAACGCCTGTTCTTTACGCTCTTGAACTACCGCTGCGGCACTGCCCTGTAAACGAGTACCTGTGGTAACCACTTCCTCGATGACTTGCTCAGGGTTGCTTGCCTGCTGCTCTGCTTCAGCTTCGGTTTGCTCGGCGTCTTGCCAAGCGAGTGCCGCAGGTGTTGCCAAGCAGGCAAGCACTGCGAGAGAAATATTTGCCAGAGGGAATCGGTTGGCACGCATGATATTAGCTACCTCTTGTTACTATGGAAGCCGGAGGTGTCCCTAAGGTCACCTCACGGCTTTTAAAGAGCACTTTATGCTACTTAAGGGGTTACTCTAATCCTACAGTCCAACCTGCAGTCCAATCGTTACCTTCTTCAACTGCTCCAACGAATGTCGCGTTGTCGAAGAATGTATCGCCGCTGAGGTCTGCTGCAGTTGCGTCTGTAATGCTGAAGACACCGTTCAAAGTATCGCCTGCTGCGGCAATGCTATTACCTGCTTGACCTGTGAACCAAGTTTCCAAATTGACGTCAGTTGCGCCAAATTTAAAGTTTTCACCGTTGTCACACGCCATGACTGAGTGAGTCATTGCAATGCCACCATCTTGTAAGTGCTGCTGGCTGACCGGGCTACTCTCAACTTCTAAACATTCGCCCATGCCCGCAGGACCTGAAACGATCGTGTTATAGAACGTTGCTTTAGTACCTTCGCGCAAGTAGATACCCTCTGAAGAGTCCTCGCCTTGGAACGTGTTTCCAATGATGGTTAAGTTCGCAATGGTTGGGTTCGACATTGGCGTTACAGCCGGATTGCTACCATCGTTGTCAGCTTCGATACCACGGTTTGCATCTGAGTTGTCAGGGTTTTGGCGGACCAATACATATTGCATCTTGCCTTGGTACCCATTGTCCCAATCGATACTGTCATCTTGCATGTTGGTTAAAACAACATACTTGAAGTTAACCGCACCGCCGAACATTTCGATGCCATCATCTGAGTTGTTATGAACTTGGAGGTATTCCACCTTGGTTCCTGAGCCAACACCGCCGAACGTAATACCGTTAAGTTCGTTATCCGGTGCGATTTCAAAACCACCGTTCATGACACGTACATACTGCAAGGTACCTGAACTATCGGTCGCATCAGTACCACCGAATACAGCACCTTCTGCCGCGCCTTCAACTTGCAATGCACAGTCAGAACCATCAGATGGGCATTTGTTACTCGGTGCGTTACCCAAGATAACTAAGCCGCCCCACTGACCCGGCTGACCTTCGCCAGTCTCAACGTAAGCTGCGGAAGTAAACGTGATAGGCTGTTCAACCGTACCTTCCGCCATAATGTCTGAACCACGGCTGATCACTAAGTAATCGCCACCAGTACGTCCATAAACGGTTGTACCCGGCTCAATAGTCAACGTCATTGAGTTCGCATTGTCACCACCGATGAAAACCGGTCCGCTCAATGCATAAATATTGTCCGCGCTCAGTGTTAAATCGTCCGTGTAAGAGCCCGCTAGCTGACAAGTTGTGGTAGATCCATCTACTGGGGTAATCGCTTCGGTGCCTGCTGGACAACCTGCTACAGGCGCTTCTGAACCGCCCGCAGTGACTTCACCGCCGCCAAAACCAAATGCCCAGCCTTGACGCCAATCGCTGTCACCCGGAACCGCACCAACAAAATCAACTGACTCAAAGAAGCTACCATCAACGGTGTTCGCAACGTCTTGACCTGCACCTAATAACGGAGAGTTTGCCATGGGCTGACCGTTAGCACCTAGCATGATTGAAGTGCTGACTTGGTTGTTCGATTGCTGATTTAGGAACCAATCTTCGAGGTTTACATCGCCTGAACCGTACTTAAAGTTCTCACCATTGCTGCAAGCCATGAAAGAGTTTTCCATGGTGATAGTGCCGTCACCTAGATTGGTCTGAGATTGTGGGCTACCTTCAACTTCAAAGCATTCACCCATTTCCGAAGGACCTGTCACCACAACATTGTAAAACTGTGCACCGGTACCCTCGCGTAAATAAATACCTTCCGAAGAGTCTTCACCTTTGAAGTTATTACCGATAATGGTTAAGTTCGCGATAGTCGGGTTAGACATCGGCGTTGCCGCAGGGTTACTGCCATCATTGTCTGCTTCGATACCACGGTTAGCGTCGCCACCGTTCGGATCTTGCTCAACGTAAACGTATTGCATTTTACCACGATAGCCGTTGTCCCAATCGATGCTGTCATCTTGCATGCTGGTTAATACAACGTGCTTAAAGTTGACCGTACCACCGAACATTTCGATACCGTCGTCCGCGTTACCGTGCACTTGTAAGTAGTCAACCGTCGTGCCAGAACCTACGCCACCAAATGTGATACCGTTCAATTCATTGTCAGGCGCGATTTCGAAACCTGCGTGTTTAACAACCACGTAGCGTAACGTGCCTGAGTTATCATCGTCTTGAGAGCCGCCAAACACTGCGCCCTCTTCAGCACCTTCAACTTGCAATGCGCAGTCGGAGCCATCTGCTGGGCATTTGTTGCTTGATGCATTACCTAAGATAACCAAGCCGCCCCATTGGCCAGCGCCTGTTTCTTCGCCCACCACATCTTGTGATGATGTAAAGATAATGGGCGCATCAGAGGTGCCGTCTGCCATGATTTTTGAGCCGCGGCTTACAACCAAGTAATCATTACCCTGACGACCAAATACCACAGTACCCGGCTCAATGGTCAATGTTGCTGAATTCGCGTTGTCACCACCGACAAAGGTAGGTCCGTCGATAGCATACATAACTGTTGTGCCATCACTTTTGCTGTTCACTAAGGTTGTGTCAGCGGTAATGCGTCCTGAGATGACTTGAACTTGTACTTCTTCGCCGAGCGCTTCTGACGCTGCTAACGATAGTGAACCACTGGCTGTACCTGGCAAGTCAGCGCCCGTATCACCGCCGTTGTTACCACCATTGTCACCACCATTATCTGGCTGCTGTACTTCAGCACCCGAATTGATATTGATGTCGCCACCGCAACCAGCAAGCGCTAACGCTGCTGCGATCGCAGATGCTTTGAACAAAGAATTCAGATTCATTGGGTTCTCCCGACTTGGATGTTATCCATAGGTTAAAAGTCGAGGAGAATGGTAGGGAGCTAGCGTGACAAATTTGTGACAATTGCAAGCTGTCATCAAATCTTCATATTAGAGTAACTCAACTGCAATGTACGAAGTTAAGTTAATGGGCTGCTTTTACAGCCCATATTCCATCGCAATTTCATCGCAACAGTGTTTCTTAGGGCACAACTCACAGTCTTTCATTACCTTTTCTGGTAACTGTGCTTTATCGCACAGCGTAAAGCCTTGCTGCTTAAAAAAGTCAGGCACACGGGTCAACACAATCACGCGCTTTAATCGGATCTGACGCGCTTTCTGACACAAATGCTCAACCAACATACGACCTTGACCTCGCACCTGGCTTTGTGGATTGACTCCCAACGAACGTATCTCAGCTAAGCCCGTGGTATAGATATAGAGCGAAGCACACCCAGTGACTTTGCCATCGACTTCAGACACGGCAAATTCATTGATTGAGTGCACAATATCATCTTTGGCTCGTGGCAGGTTTTCGCCGGCACCCGCCCAATGACCGACCAAGCCGACAATCGCATCAATATCATCCAGCGTAGCATCACGAACCTTAATACGCAGACCTTGCTGAAGCTTCTTAAGCGCAGCTTGTGTCTGTTCAATGCTGGTGCCCCCGAGTGCATTTCGTTTTGCCAATAGCGCTTCAATGCTCAACCATTCATAAACGTCAGGCATAATCACCGAATGCACTGCTTGCAAAGTACTGAGAGGCAAATCTTCGAGCGGTTGCTGGTGCTTAAGCGCTAACTGCACGCATTCCCCTACCACTTCATGCGCGGTACGAAATGGAACGCCTTTGCTAACCAAATAATCAGCAAGCTCAGTCGCATTTGAATAGCCGCCCTTCGCTGCTTTTAGCGCCCTTGGCTGATTGACAGTGAGGCCGTTCACGCATTGCTGTGCAATATCGATAGAGGCTCCCCACTGGGTATAGCTGGCAAACAAGCCCTCTTTGTCTTCTTGCATGTCTTTGTTGTACGCCAACGGGAGTGCTTTCAATGTCATCAACAGTCCCACTTGCGCGCCAACTACACGTCCCGACTTGCCGCGAATAAGTTCAAGCGCATCGGGATTCTTTTTCTGGGGCATCAGTGACGAGCCGCTGCTCACATCATCGGCTAATTCAACAAACCCCGCTTCACCACTGGCATAAAAAATTAAATCTTCAGCCATGCGTGAAAGGTGAATCATCGACAGTGAAGCCACCGATAGCAGTTCGACAATAAAATCGCGATCGGATACGGCATCTAAACTGTTCGCCGCCGGCGCGCTAAACCCCAAACGAAGCGCTAAGTCCGTTCGATCGATCGGATAAGCCGTACCCGCTAGAGCGCCCGATCCGAGTGGACACACGTTGATACGCGCTAACGCATCTTTTAACCGTGCCTGATCACGCTTAAACATCTCAACATAGGCTAAGCACCAATGCGAAAATAGTACCGGTTGTGCGCGTTGCAAATGCGTATATCCAGGAATCACCGTTGTTGCCTCGCGCTCGGCCAAATTGGCCAGCGCTGCAATCAATTGTTCGAGTCGCTGCCACTGGGTCTCTACCTGCGCTCGGCACCACAGTCGAATATCGGTGGCGACTTGGTCATTACGGCTACGACCTGTATGCAGTTTTTTACCCAGATCGCCAATGCGTTCGATCAGCTGACGTTCAATAAAGGCGTGAATGTCCTCATCACCCGCCACCGCGACATCACCTAAGCACCCACTCCAGTGTTGTAAAATGTCATGCAATGCATGCTGTATATGGCTGTACTCATCGGTCGTTAAAACGCCCACCTGTTGCAGCGATTGCGCCCAAGCAATACTGCCCCGAATATCAAACTCAAGCAGTACACAGTCAAATGGCAGAGAGTCATTAAACTGCTGAAAAGCTTGGCTGGGAGGCGCACTAAACCGGCCTCCCCAAAGTCCGTTGGTCATGTTCACCCCCTACACTTTTGCCGCTTGTTTTAACGCGCGGATACGGCTCGATAATGAATAGAGGCGAATAAAGCCTGCGGCATGCTTTTGGTCATAAACATTATCGGCACCGAAGGTGGCAAACGCCTCGCTGTAAAGAGAATAAGGAGAACACTTTTGCGTGACAGTAACATTACCTTTATAGAGCTTAATCACGACTTCACCGGTTGCCACTTGGTTCAGACTTTCGGCTGCCGCTAACACCGATGCTTGGTTAGGGGTAAACCAACGCCCATCGTAAAGCAACTGCGCAAATTGCTCGCTTAACTGTGTTTTCCATGAGCGCGTCATTTTATCGAGCACCAACTCATCAATGCCACGTAAAGCGTACATCATGATGGTCCCCCCCGGCGTTTCATAACAGCCACGGCTTTTCATACCCACTAGACGATTCTCGACAATATCAACGCGACCAATACCATGTTTCGCACCTAGTTTGTTCAGTTGTTCGAGGCATTTCAGAGGCGACAACGCTTCACCATTAACACTCACCACAGCGCCTTGCTCAATCGCTAGACTGATATACTCAGGTTCATCGGGTGCTTGTTCAGGTGAGCAAGTCAATGTCCAGACTTCATCACTCGGTTCACACCAAGGATCTTCAAGCTCACCTCCCTCATGTGAGATATGCCACGCGTTGGCATCGCGACTATAGATTTTCTTGAGTGACGCAGAGCAGGGAATATTACGCTCTGCAAGATAAGCAAGTAAGCTCTCCCGACTACTTAAGTCCCACTCACGCCATGGCGCGATTACCGTCAGATCAGGCGCCAGCGCGGCGTAGCAAGACTCAAAGCGGATCTGGTCATTACCTTTGCCGGTGCACCCATGAGCCAAAGCATCCGCATTGACTTTGCGCGCCAATTCGACTTGCGCCTTAGCGATTACCGGGCGAGCCATCGCCGTGCCAAGTAAATAGGTCTGTTCGTATACGGCACCGGTTTTCAAGCTCGGGTAAATGTAATCGGCAGCAAACTCATCCTTAAGATCAACAACATGGCATTCGCTAGCACCCGAGGCTTTTGCTTTTGCTTCCACACCTTCAAGTTCTTCTGCCCCCTGCCCCACGTCGGCGACAAAAGCCACCACTTCACAGCCATAATTTTCACGCAACCAAGGCACAATGACGGATGTATCTAAACCACCAGAATAAGCCAATACTACTTTGTTCATTGTTTGCTCCTTAGCTCGCGTGTTGCAGGGTCAGTGTGTTTTTAGGGTTAAGTAAAAGATGAAGCAACGCATTTTGCGCAAATAGCCGATTTTCTGCCTGCTTAAGACATAGTGAATCGTCGCTATCCATTACTTCAGAAGTGATTTCGTAATCGCGATGGGCGGGCTGACAGTGCATCACTGCACTCGCACCGAGCCGTTTAATGAGTGCCGCGTTCACTTGATATGGCATAAACGTAGCTTTGACGTCATCAAGGCTTTGCTGTTGCCCCATCGAAACCCAAGTATCGGTATAAACAACGTCGCTCTGCACACAGGCCTCAGGATCATGAACCTGCTTAACGGAACCGATCCCGGCTTGATTAAGTTGATCAATATCCGTCGCGCTGAGACCATGACCGACAGGGGTTACTAAAGTGACATGCATGCCGAGTAGACAACCATAAAGTGCCAGCGAACGCGCCACGTTGTTACCGTCTCCCCAGTAGCTCAACGCTTTACCACTCACATCACCATAATGCTCGACCAATGTAAGACTGTCAGCTAAGGCTTGGCAGGGATGAAACTGATCGCAAAGGCTATTAATCACCGGCACAGAGGCATGCTTAGCCAACTCTTGTAAGGTTGCATGGTGATTCACCCGTGCCACAATAGCATCGCACCAACATGAGAGGTTTTTTGCGTAATCCGCGATGGTTTCGCGTTGCCCGAGTTGGCCGTTTTGCTCGTCGAGGTAAACGCAATGGCCACCTAAGCGTTGGATGCCCACATCAAGAGATAGCCGTGTACGCAAACTAGGCTTTTCAAACAACGTCACGATGCTTTTTCCAGCTAGACTCTGAGTAAATTTTTGCGGCTGTAACTTTTGCTCAATAGCCGTATCTATCAACTGTATCAGTTGGCTTTGGGTAAGCTCATTACCCGTTAAAAAATGTGTGTTCATACGAATCTCGAATATTAAAAAACTAAGGGTTAATCAGTGTGCCGGAGTGATGACGGGTGTCGCACGAACACCCGCAGATTCGCACTTGTTTTTGTAGGAATTGAGCAACGTTTAGCGCCTGCTCTACTTTAAGTCGCATGCCACCCATGAGAGTGCCCGACTGGATAAGCCGTTCGATACTGTCACTATCGAGTTGCGCGATAGGTTGTTGTTGGTCGTCAAGCACCGCGGGGACGTCGCTGACAAAGGTCAACGGCGCTGACAGCGCTTTAGCGAGTCCCGCTGCTGCCTCGTCAGCGTTTACATTGAGCCATTGTCCTTGACTATCAAACCCGACGCAGCTCACGATAGGTAGGTGCTTCTGTTCTAATAACGTCAGTAATAACTCACTCACTTCAAAGGGCTCAATACAGTGACCCGTCATACCCAGTTCAGGTTGCCCTTGCTGCACAGCCAGACCCGTTTCAAACAATGTCAGTCCAACTGGCTTAAGTCCTTGCTGAATCGCCATGCCGAGCAGCTGCTTATTCACTGTGCCCGCGAGTGCCCCCACAATAAGCGGCATTTGCTCTGCCATACTGACGCGTAAACCGTGATACTTAACAACTGACAGATTCAACTTGGCAAACAAGTCGTCAACCTGCTGGCCACCGCCATGAACGATAAGCGTGGGCTCTAAGTTTTGTTGCTGAGCAATATGTTGAAATAACGTCGTTAAACCTTGCGGATCATCAAGTACACGCCCACCGAGTTTGATGACATTCATAGCGGTACGCCCTCCTCACTCGGTAAACCTAACTTTAAGTTAAAGCATTGCAGAGCCTGACTCGAAGCGCCTTTGAGCAAGTTATCAATGGCACTGAAGATCACCAATGCGTTACCATTCAAATGCCAGCCGATATGACACCGGCCGCTATTGACCACATCGCTCAGTGCCGGATATTCACCCTCAGCTATGTGAACGAGGGCGCTGGTTTGATACACGTCGAAAACTGATTTTAATTGCGCCTGAGAAGGTGCTTCACTGAATTGAATAGTAATGGTCGCAAGTATGCCCCGTTTAAAGTCACCTAAGTGAGGCAAAAACAGCGTATTCAGTCCACTGTAGTAATCAATTTCTGGCTGATGACGGTGAACACCAGCCTTGTAGCCTTGTAGCGATAACTCGGCGGCTTGGGTTTTGAGGCTTACGGAACGACCCGCGCCGGTCACGCCTGACACCGCGTTAATGACGATATGATTTATTTGGTGGTTAAACACTGCAAGCGGTTTGAGCGCCAGCAGGCTAGCGGTGGGATAACAGCCCGGCACAGCTATCCAGCGGGCATTATCAAACCCTTCATCTAGCCATTCCGCTAATCCATAAACTGCTTTGGCCAATGCCTCAGATGCTGGGTGTTCAAAGCCATAAAAGTGCGGATATAAGTCTGCAGTGGGCAACCGGAAGCCGCCTGACAAGTCAAACACGGTTGCCGTTAGCTGACTCAGCTGGGCATACCATTGGCAGCTCACTTCGTGCGAGGTACATAAGAACACGGCATCGGCATTAGCCAAAGCATCCGTAACCGTGCCTACGGGCAAACCGAGTAAAGGTAGATCAACACGCCCCTTAAAACGTGGGTAAAGCTGAGCAATAAACTTATCACGATCATGACTCTGCTCAGATACATATAGCGTCAGCTCGCCGACAAGCCGGTGATCATTTAACAATGACACTAACTCGGCGCCCGCGTAACCACTGGCACCGATGACCACTACATTCTGGAGTGAATATTTTTTTGCTGACTGCTTTCTTTCCATCTCAAAGTCTGCTTACTTATTTGCATCTGGCTGAATTTGTATTCAGACTAACTAAATAAATATATTTATGCAACTTTTATGGATAATTATCTATGTCGATTCCATCCTTTTTTAAAATGTATCAAGCGCTGATAGCCCGCCCATCGATCAGCTCCCTCGACCCAAGCTGGGATCATTCCAATAAAGCAGTTATCGAGTTACTGGCGGATTGGTTGGAACAATTGGATTTCGATGTCGAAATTCAGCCGTTAAAAAATAAGCCCAATAAGTTTAACCTCTTGGCCACTAGGGGTGTTGGCTCAGGCGGACTATTGCTCTCTGGACACACAGACACGGTGCCCTATGATCAGAAACGTTGGAATTTTGACCCTTTCAAACTGACTGAACAGGACAACCGCTGGTATGGCTTAGGTGCTATTGATATGAAAGGCTTTTTCGCCTTTATCATCGAAGCACTGCGTGACTTACCGGCTAACCAGCAAACCAAGCCGATTCAGATTCTCGCCACGGCCGACGAGGAGACAACCATGGACGGTGCGCGTCAGCTCAATCATTTTAGTCAGCTCAAGCCCGATCACTGTATCATCGGAGAACCCACTGAAATGCGCCCCATTCGAGCGCATAAAGGCCATTTAACTGAGTCAATACGAGTTACGGGTCGCTCTGGACACAGCTCAAACCCAGCCTTAGGCATTAACGCAATTGAGATCATGCATCAGGTTATCAGTCAGCTATTGGAATTCCGCAATGGCATTTCGCATAAATATTCAAATAAGTTATTTGAAATTCCATACCCTACTTTGAACCTCGGAGCCATTCATGGTGGCGATAACGCTAACCGCATTTGCGGTTGTTGTGAGTTGCATATCGATATTCGTCCATTACCTGGGATGTCACTCGCCGATCTGTACAGCGAGCTCAATACTGCACTCAAGCAACTGATGCTCTCATCACCGGGAACAATAGAGCTGACTTCGATGCATCCACCTATTCCGGGATTTGAGCAAGCGGAAAACTCAAAATTTGTGCAGTTAACAGAACAAATTTCTGGTGTTCAAGCAGAAGCGGTCAATTACTGCACCGAAGCTCCATTTATTCAACAACTAGGCTGCGACACGCTGGTGCTCGGGCCCGGGTCAATTAAACAAGCGCATCAGCCCGATGAGTTCTTAGATTTAAGCACCATTAATCAAAGCCAGCAGGCCATAAATAATCTCATTCGACGCTTATGTTTTTAGCATTTGCAGCCGATACAACTGTATTAATTTTTGATTAGGTTTTGAGAGGTTATTTCATGATTCGACAATATTCGGTGGGGGTGCGTGCCGCAGGTGCGTTTGGCTTAATCGGTCTACTTCTGCTTGCACTCGGTTTATTCGCACTCGACCGCTTGTCGAGCGTCGTTGAGCAAATGGATTTCATTACTGATGAGCAAGTCCCTGCTATTGATAACGTCAATGATCTCGACCGCGAGTTCTTGCGCGTGCGCGTACATTCAGCCAACGTCGCGGCGTATATCAATGACGAACAGCGGAAGCAGGCCTATGTAGAACGGTTAGACGATGCGAACCAAAGTTTAGAACGTAACCTTGATGAATATGAGGCTTTACTCAACGATGCTGAGAGCAAAAAGCTTTTCAAGGAACTCAAAGCCAACTTAAACGAATATTGGCAACTCAACGATCAGTTTATGCAACTGGTTAATGCCAAGTTAGTCGAGCCTATTGCGTCCCTACGTGAATCGACGATTCTGCCATTGACCAATAAAATATCGACCAACTTAGATAAGCTACTTGCTCATGAAATGGAGCTCATTAATACAGCAACTGATACCGCGGGTGACGTATCAAGTGCCGCATTCACAGGTATTGTTGTCGCTTTGGTGGTGGTATTGGTATTGACTGTACTGTTCGCTTGGGTGTTGACTCAAAGTATCGTCAAACCGATACAACAAGCCGTCGATTTCTCAAAAACAATTGCCGAGCGTGACCTCACTCATAGTATTGAAATTGATGGTAAAGACGAGCCTGCGCAGCTGCTCAAACAATTGCGTAAAACCCAAGAAGAGCTGCGCCAATCCATCGGTCACATTGCTCAGTCTTCGCAACAACTCGCTTCGACTTCGGAGGAACTCAGTTCCGTTACCGAAGATTCGACACGCACAATCCAGCAACAAACCGAAGAACTCGAGCAAGCGGCGACTGCAGTCAATGAGCTCACCACAGCGGTTGAAAACGTAGCGCAAGATGCGCAAAGCGCGTCTGAAGCTTCAGAGGCAGCCGATGAGCAAGCCCAATTTGGTAACGACCGAGTGGCCAAGACGGTCACCGCTATCGAAGAGTTATCACAAGAAATTGGTGATTCATCAAGTAATGTTACAGAACTGGCTGACAAAGTTACTGGGATCACCAAAGTACTTGAAGTTATTCGAGGCATTGCCGAGCAAACTAACTTACTCGCACTCAATGCCGCGATTGAAGCAGCCAGAGCGGGTGAGCAAGGCCG
>NZ_DEYI01000058.1:2897-6245 GCF_002364475.1 Idiomarina sp. UBA3162 | reverse complement strand
ACCATCTTTAACGATATATTCTTTACCTTCAAGACGCCATTTACCGGCATCTTTGGCACCTTGCTCACCGTTATACTCAACGTAATCGTCGTAGCCGACTACTTCGGCGCGGATAAAGCCCTTTTCAAAGTCAGTATGAATGCGTCCCGCAGCTTGCGGCGCACTGGCACCAATTTTTACCGTCCACGCGCGGACTTCTTTAACACCCGCTGTGAAATAGGTTTGCAAATTAAGCAACTGGTAACCACCGCGAATCACACGATTGAGTCCGGGTTCTGCTTGGCCAAGCTCTTCTAAGAAGGCCGCTTTATCGTCGTCATCAAGTTCAGCAATTTCCGATTCGATAGCGGCACATACGGGCACAACGACAGCGTTTTCTTTTGCTGCGATTTGACGCACGGTTTCTAGATGAGGGTTATTCTCAAAACCGTCTTCATTAACGTTAGCAATGTACATCGTTGGCTTAAGCGTTAATAAGTTGTATGAACGAATAACCGCTTTTTCGTCGTCTGTTAAGTTAACAGAACGCGCCATTTCGCCTTCATCTAACGCTGGCTTGAGCTTCTCTAATACGGCAATTTCTGCTTTCGCTTGTGCATCGCCGCCTTTAGCCTTTTTGCCCAGACGGTGAAGCGACTTATCCACCGAGTCTAAGTCTGCTAGAGCCAATTCAGTATTGATGGTGTCGATATCGTCAGCAGGATTAATGCCGCCGCTGACGTGTACAATATTGTCGTCTTCGAAGCAACGCACGACGTGACCAATTGCATCGGTTTCGCGGATGTTGGCCAAGAACTGGTTACCGAGCCCTTCGCCTTTTGACGCGCCCTTAACTAAGCCTGCGATATCCACAAACTCCATCGTGGTGGGAATCACTTTCTGTGGGTTCACAATACTTTCGAGCACATCAAGACGTGGATCGGGAACCGCAACAACACCAGTATTAGGTTCGATGGTACAGAAAGGAAAGTTAGCCGCTTCGATACCGGCTTTGGTCAAAGCATTAAATAACGTGGATTTTCCGACGTTTGGTAAACCAACAATACCACAGCGAAATCCCATGAGATAAACCTCTATTTACTGGCACGAAAGCTGTGCAACTGCTGTAAAGCAGGGCCCCAACCTTCATCGATTAAAATATCAATAGCACGACTGGCTTCATCGATACACTCGTCGAGGAGTGCGCGTTCGGGCGCGGATGGCTTACCCAATACAAACCCAGTCACTTGTGAGCGGTGTCCGGGGTGACCAATACCGACTCTTAAACGCATAAAGTCCTGAGTGCCCAGTTGGGCAATCGTATCTTTAATACCATTGTGACCGCCTGCGCCACCACCACGTTTGAATTTTGCTACACCAGGCTCAAGATCAAGTTCATCGTAAGCGACGAGGATCTGTTCGGGCGCAATTTTGTAAAAGCGTGCCATTGCAGCAATTGAAAAGCCGCTTTTATTCATAAAGGTCTGTGGTAATACAATGCGGAGATCACGAGTGGCTGTTTGATGTCGACCAATCAATGCTTTCGTTTTTGTATCGGCAGTGAGGGTTACGCCGTGACGGCGGCAATAGGCCTCAACTAACCAAAAACCCGCGTTATGGCGGGTTTTTTCGTATTCGGGGCCTGGATTTCCCAGGCCCACAAGCAACTTAACGTCTGTTCCCATTGGGGGTACCTAACGCTATTACTCGTCAGCGTCTTTTTCGTTCGCTGCGGGCACTTCGTCAGCTGCTGGCGCTTCTTCTTCCGTTTCTTCTTTCTCTACGCGAGGCGCAGTGATTGAAACAACGGCTTGGTCGTGGTCTTCACCTTTAGTTAACTCAACTAATTCAACGCCTTGTGGCAAGTTGAGGTCGCTTAAGTGAATAGTGTCGCCTACGGACAAGTTAGCGATGTCAACTTCCAAGTACTCTGGTAAGTCTTTCGGTAAGACCATGATTTCTACGTCGTTCACGTGGTGAACAACAACACCGCCTTCATCTTTAACGCCTTTAGCGGTTTCTTCATTTAAGAAGTGAAGTGGCAAGTTAGTGTGCAACTTGTGACCTTTCTCAACACGTTGGAAGTCTAAGTGAGTTAACTTAGGCTTGTACGGGTGACGTTGCATATCCTTTAAGATTGCTTGGTGTTTTTTACCATCAATCTCAAGCGTTAGGATGTGTGAATAGAAGGCTTCGTAGTCAGCCATGTTATTCACTTTGTTGTGGTCTAGTTCAAGTGCGATTGGCTCATCTTTACCACCGTAAAGAATTGCAGGTACTTTGTCCGCATGACGCAGGCGGCGGCTCGCACCTTTCCCCTTGTCCGTACGAACGGTAGCTTTGATATTGAAGTCTAATTTAGCCATGTGATTGGGCTCTCATCTGTTTATGATTTAAAAATGTCAAAACTCGCGACCAAGTTTTGACCCAAAACTTAGAAACCGACTCAAAAGCCGGTTTCTAAGGGCGCGGAATAATACCACTGTTAGTGGGTTAAGACAACTATCCCAACGAAGTCGATTAGTAATCAAACATTGCTGAGATAGATTCTTCATTACTCACGCGACGAAGCGCTTCAGAAAGCATGCCTGATAATGTCAACTGATGTACCTTACCGGTCGCTTTCATCTCTTCACTCAACGGAATACTGTCGGTTACGATGAGCTCATCAATCGAGGAATCTTTGATGTTGTTCACAGCATTGCCAGAAAAGACGGGGTGAGTGGCATACGCGAATACGCGTTTGGCACCATGCTGTTTCAGAGCTTCAGCCGCTTTACATAGTGTACCGCCAGTATCGATCATGTCGTCAACAATAATACAGTCACGATCTTTAATGTCACCGATGATATGCATCACTTGCGAAACGTTAGCTGAGGGACGGCGTTTATCGATAATCGCCAGATCGGTATCGTTCATTAGTTTGGCAAATGCGCGAGCACGGACTACGCCACCGATGTCGGGTGATACAACGACAGGGTTATCGAAGTTCTGGTTACGCATATGTTCAAGCAGAACAGGTGTGCCAAACACGTTATCAACAGGCACATCAAAGAAACCTTGGATTTGTTCGGCATGCAAGTCAACGGTCAAGACGCGGTCCACACCGACACTTGAAAGAAAGTCTGCAACGACTTTAGCCGTGATGGGTACACGTGCAGAACGAACACGACGATCTTGGCGCGCATAACCAAAGTAGGGCATGACCGCAGTGATACGACCGGCAGATGCACGACGCAGTGCATCAACCATAACAATCAGCTCCATTAGATTGTCATTGGTTGGGGCACAGGTTGACTGCAATAAAAAAACGTCCGCACCGCGGACGTTTTCATTGATGGCGACACTGATCTCACCGTCACTAAAACG
>NZ_DEYI01000058.1:0-2581 GCF_002364475.1 Idiomarina sp. UBA3162 | reverse complement strand
ACTGATCTCACCGTCACTAAAACGACCTACAGAGGCGTCTCCAAGTTTGATATATAAGCGGTCAGCAATCTTCTGCGCAAGTTCTGGTGTGGCGTTACCAGCGAAGAGTTTCATGTCAGGCACAACAAACCTCGACTAAATTTGGGTTAATGTCCGGATAAGCGATGAACGGTTCTGGCCCTGCACAACATAACTTTCGGTTAGCGAAAGTTGCGCCTGTGCAGCGATAGCTTGTTGCTGATTCGCAAAGCGAGTGAATAAGCAAGCACCTGTGCCAGTAAGCCGAGTCGGACCATAGTTTAGCAACTGCGCGTGTAGCTTGGCAACTGCGGGATACTGCTTAAGCACCACAGGCTCGAATACATTACTGGTGTTTTGCCAGTGCCATTGTGAGGGGGGTAAAGGCTTGCAGTCGCGTTTAAGGCGCGTATCAGCAAACAATGCAGCGGTTGAAATATTGACTTGAGGTTTGACCACTAAATAGTAGTGTTGGTCGGGTTCAACATCGATAAACTGATCACCAATACCGGTGGCGAAAGCACTATGTCCGTGGACGAAAATCGGCACATCGGCGCCAAGCTCAGCAGCGATAAGTAGTAATTGCGAGGTTGTGAAGGGGTATCCCCACATGTGGTTTAATCCGACTAATGTCGTTGCAGCATCCGACGAGCCACCGCCCAGTCCGGCACCTTGGGGCAGTCGTTTATCAAGGGTGATGCGCACACCGAAATATGGCTGATGCTGTTGCTGGCACTCAAGCACCAGTCGTTGTGCGGCGCGAAACACCAGGTTATCAGCGATAGCAATGTCACTGTCGGAGTCAATAAGCTCAATACGCGGCTCTGCGAGTGGCTCAAAGATTAAGGTATCTTCAATATCGATAAATTGAAACACGGTTTCGAGGTTATGATACCCATCATTACGGCGCCCCGTAATATGTAAAAACAAATTCAGTTTTGCTGGCGCTGGCAACGTCAGCGGTCGGTTTTGCGTATCGGTCATTATGATGCTCTAGTTTGCCAGTTGGTTTAATGAGGGCTGAGTTTCCCAAGACTGTGCTTGGATTTTAAGTTTCAGTCGCGGGGTCTCGGCATGCACCTGTTCGGGTAGCAGTTGCTGTGGTTGATAGAACCAAGTTAACTGCCATTGTTCGCCTTTAGGTGTCCGGTAACGCGCACTAATCAAACGTCCTCGTTGATCAAACGTGAACTGAGTAAACTGGGGGTCGAGTCGGCCCAGTAACCAATCTGGCAACTCTTCGACAGGCAAGCGCATGCCTGTGTAACGATATAATAAAGTGTCTGCGGAATGACTTTCTACCTGCTTGCCGTCGACTTTAATCGACGCACGTGTGGAGCGAATATTCAGATGGGCAAGTTCACCGCGTAGCGGGTGAGTAATTACAACGTCTTGCTCTGCTGGCGTGGAACGCCAGCGCAAGTAGGCGCTGTCCCTATTATTTGATTCGAGTTCTGTCAAGGCAAAACGGCCCGATAGCTGCCATCTATTTATTCGTTGCAAGCGTTGTTGGTGCGCCTTTACTTGTTGATTAGAGATATTCGTAGCTGCACTTTGCTGAGGTGGTTCAGGTATGCTGCAGCCCGTTACAGCTAAGCCACAGACTAACATCAGCAATGTCCAACGAGATAGTTTTAACAGCACAGGGGAGTTCGCCTTTGTGAATTAAAGTGGATCGTTCGTTTAGCTTTGCGTAGTTGACCAGAATTGTCTGTGACTTTCAATAATCCCTGCAATCACGTACAATCCCATCAGCGTTTTCAACCCTCTGTTAGAGTAAACCGCGACTCCGAATGACCATTTCAATATTAGGTATTAACCACAGAACGGCACCTGTCGAATTACGCGAGCGCGTGGCGTTTGGCCCTGTGCAGCTGGAACAGGCATTGTCTGAAATAAAGCAGTTACCGGGTATTGAAGAAGCCGTTATCGTTTCCACTTGCAACCGCACCGAATTGTATTGTCATGGTCATGCTGAACATCAACCGTTATTACACTGGTTGGCGCAATTCCACGGCATTGGACCGAGCGAATTAGAACAACACCATTATTTTCATACTCAGGAAGATGCTGTAGCGCACTTGATGAGTGTCGCGAGCGGCTTAGATTCGTTGGTGTTAGGTGAACCGCAAATTTTAGGGCAGGTCAAACAAGCCTATCAACAAGCGAAACACTTCAGTGTAGTCGGTGGAATTCTAGAACGGCTCTTTCAAAATACCTTTCGTGTGGCTAAAGCTGTTAGAAATGAGACTGAAGTAGGTCAGAATGCCGTGTCAGTTGCATTTGCTGCGGTGAGTTTAGCAAAACATATTTTTGGTGATTTAAAACATTCGAATGTATTGCTAGTCGGTGCTGGGGATACCTCTGAGTTGGTTGCGCAGCATCTTGTGCAGCAAGGCGTAAGCTCACTGAGTGTGGCTAATCGCACGTTGCAGCGCGCAACGGAACTGGCTCAACGGGTGGGTGCCGAGGCACACAGTCTGAGTCAGTTAGGTGAGTTATTACCGAATGCAGATATCGTTGTTAGTTCGACCGCCAGCACTTTACCTATTATTGGTAAAGG
>NZ_DEYI01000030.1:0-15418 GCF_002364475.1 Idiomarina sp. UBA3162 | reverse complement strand
TTCCCACCAAACGGTACCCGCTTCAAGCGCATCACGCTCAGTGTCTGACATTTCTGGCATTACTTTGCGAAATGCCGTTAGAATAGGCTTAGTAAGTAAGCTCTGACGGATTGATGTAATATTCAAAGGCACCAAAATAACGGCAAGAATGACCCAAAGTACAGGGCCAACAATGCCAGCTATGCTGCCAACCGCAAACATCGCCACAAGGCCTGCGCTAAAGGCAACCAAGCTGGCGCGTTTGTAAGTTAATACACCGGCAACCAAGAGGGTTGCGATGATCCAAAGTGCGACACTCATATAAATCACTCCAAGTTAGAGGTCTGACCAGTAATATGTGCAAATTAGATCAGACGGCTATGTTTTTCAAGAAAAATTTGAACACCTGTTTGAATCTTTTGTCATAGAGTGTACAGGCAAGCTGCCAGTAGGGCGGTTATATTGATACGGAGTAACGGCTAAAAGGAGTCTTCGATGGCGAAAAAATTAGTGACCGCAATGGTATTAGCCACTGCATCGTTTGCCAGTATGGCAGTTTGGGCAGAGCCCGTCGAGCTTGCACCTTATAAGGCAGAATACAGTATTACTCGAGGTGGAAGCGACTATGGTGAAGGGCAACGTTATTTAACCCAAACCAATGCGGGCGAGTGGCAGCTGTACGGTCATACCGATATTTCGTGGTTTATACTGTCCGATGAGCGCACGACGGAATCCGTGTTCCGTGTGAATGATGAACAAGACTTTATTCCCATCGACTTCCAATATAAACGCGAGGGGACAGGCTCAGATCGAGCGTTTCATGCCAGCTTCGATGCCGAAACCCACCAAGCAGTGAATGTAGCGTCCGGTAAGCCAATAGATATTAACTGGCAAGGTGCTTTATACGATGAGGGCTCGGTCGCCGAGAAGCTCCGTTTAGATGTTGCCGCTGAACGTGAACCGCTTAGCTATGCAGTGATTGATGAAGAGGGCCATAGTAAAACGTATCGCTTTCAACGGATTGGTGAAGAGACTATTAGCACGCCTTATGGTCAGTTAGACACCATTAAAGTTGAACGTGTGCGGGATAATAACAAGCGTGAGACCTACTATTGGTTCGCGCCTGAAATGAACTACTTACTGGTGCAATTACAGCAGTTTAAAGAAGGTGACGAGCAAGCCACGATGGCATTAACCGGCGTGACTTATCCGAAGTCGAGCGAGGATTAATCCTCGCTCGCGTAACCGTGCGGCCCGAGCGGCTGATTATCGAGTTCAACGCCTTGTGCACCGAGTGCAAGGCGGTCATCACAAAACCATTTGACCACTAACGGGTAAATACGATGCTCCTGCTCGTGCACCCGCGCCTGCAAGTCATCGGCCGTGTCACCCTCAAAGACCGGTACTTTTGCCTGGAGTATCACCGGGCCGCCATCAAGCTCTTCAGTGACAAAGTGAACACTAACACCGTGCTCCTTATCGCCGGCATCTAATGCGCGTTGATGAGTATTGACGCCTTTGTACTTAGGTAATAGAGACGGATGAATATTCAACATGCGACCGGCAAAGTGACGAGTGAAGTCCGCCGTGAGAATGCGCATAAAGCCCGCTAAAATCACCAAGTCGGGTTGATACGTATCAATTAACGCCTGTAACTCGGCATCGTACGATTCACGGCTATCAAACGCCTTATGCGATAACGCATGAGTAGCGATACCGCGTTCAGCAGCTCTTTCGAGACCTTTTGCGGTGTCTTTGTTAGCGATAACGGCGACAACTTCGCCGTTAACTTGTTGTTTTTCGCAAGCATCTACGATGGCTTGCATGTTCGAGCCGGTGCCCGAAATTAGCACTACAATACGTTTCATGAGCCGTCCACTAGCGGGTTTCGTCAGCTAAAATCTCAACTTGCTCGTCATTTTCGGCGGCATCTGCAATACGACCAATCACCCAAGCATCTTCGCCGAGCTGGTTAAGTAGTTCAACGGCACGCTCTGCTTCAGCGTTTGGTACTGCGATGACCATGCCCACACCACAGTTAAAGGTGCGGTACATTTCGCGCATGCTGACATTGCCGTTTTCTTTTAACCAGTCAAAGATCACCGGCCATTCCCAGCTGTTACCGTCGATAACGGCTTTAGCGCCTTTTGGCAGTACGCGTGGAATGTTTTCCCAGAAACCACCCCCGGTGATATGCGACAACGCGTGTACAGGCACTTGCTTAATCAGTTCTAACACTGACTTCACGTAAATGCGTGTCGGCTCAAGTAAGTGTTCAGCGAGCGTACGGTTCTCGAGGTGTGACTCCAAATCCGCTTCGCTGACTTCAATAATCTTGCGGATTAACGAATAGCCATTGGAGTGAGGGCCGCTTGAAGCCAGAGCAATCAGCGCGTCACCTTCGGCAACTTTAGTGCCATCGATGATGTCATCCTTTTCGACAACACCAACACAGAAACCCGCTAAATCAAAATCACCGTGCTCATACATGCCAGGCATTTCTGCCGTTTCGCCGCCAATCAATGCACAACCTGACTGCTCGCAGCCATCGCCAATACCGGTCACCACATCCGCAGCCACATCAACGTCGAGTTTGCCAGTTGCATAATAGTCGAGGAAGAACAGCGGCTCAGCACCCTGTACAATGAGGTCGTTGACACACATCGCGACCAGGTCAATGCCTACGCCGCGGTGTTGTTTTAAATCAATCGCTAAGCGCAGCTTAGTGCCCACGCCATCGGTACCTGAAACTAATACCGGCTTTTTGTAGCCTTCAGGAATCTCGCACAATGCACCGAAACCACCAATATTGCCCATCACTTCGGGGCGGCTGGTCCGTTTGGTGACACCTTTAATACGATCAACAAGCGCGTTGCCAGCGTCGATATCAACGCCTGCGTCTTTGTAGCTTAAAGAGGGTTTATTGTTACTCACGAGCAGTTCCTAAGCGGCAAAAAATTTGCGCGCAAGTTTAGCACGAAAAACCACCGAATAGGTACTCCCAATCGGCGGTTTTACGCGGAAAACTAGTCTCGCCAGAACTTAGGCAATAGCAAGGTCAGTACGGTAAAGTACTCTAAGCGACCTAAGATCATGGCAAAGGTCAGTAGCCAGGTCCCCGTGTCGGTAACGGGGATAAAGTTGCTCGACACTTCGCCAAAGCCTGGACCGAGTACGTTAATGCATGCTGCGACAGCACTAAAGGCACTGAAAAAGTCGAGTCCAGTCATCATCAGTAAAACCGTGAGCACCATGGTGCAAATGGCAACTAACAACATGAAACTGGTGACCGCGGCGAGTACCGGCGTACGAACCACTTTATGTTGATAGCGCACATGAATCACCGCACTGGGGTGAATTGCCTGCAACATATGATGTTTTATCGCACGGAAAGTAATAATGTTACGGATGAATTTGTTGCCGCCCGCGGTCGAGCCGGCACAGCCACCTAAATAACTCGCAATAATCAAAAAGCCCGCGGTAGCGGCAGGCCACGCGGATAGATCATCGGCGCCAAAGCCGGTACTGGTCATAAACGAAATGACATGAAACACCGCCTGCGAGACCGACACCCAGAATGAAGGATGGGTATGATTGACCACCGCCATCGCCGTTAAAATGGCGGAAATTGTGAGGATCGCTAAGATAAAGTAGCGTGTTTCCTCGTCCTGCCAGTAACCTTTAAGTGAGCGTACGGTAAAGTTTTTGTGATGCAGTGCAAAACTGATGGCACCGAGCGCCATGAACACATCGGCAACGCCCAAAATCGTGTGACTATTGAAATGACCCATACTGGCGTCGTAGGGCGAGAAGCCACCCGTAGATACAGTAGAAAACGAATGAGCGATGGCATCAAACGCATTCATACCGGCAAGCCAATAGCTCAAGGCACAGGCGAGGGTTAAACACAAATAAACCAGCCATAAATAGCGACTGGTTTTGGCGACACGAGGGGCAATTTTATCGTCTTTAATCGGCCCAGGGGTTTCCGCCTTAAGCAAGCGCATACCACCGACGTTGAGCATGGGCAAAATAGCGACCACGAAAATCACGATACCCAAACCCCCCATCCATTGCAGAAACTGTCGATACAGCAGGAAGCTTTTGGGCATATGATCGAGCCCGGTCAAGATCGTAGCACCTGTGGTGGTCATCGCGCTGACCGACTCAAATACCGAGTCGGTAAAGCTGACGCCAGTAATGAACATGATCGGCAGGGCACCTAAAACGCCCATTAAAAACCATGTCATGGTGGCAAAGGCGAGTGCCTCGCGATAATACAAACGCGCCATATTGCCCTTGCGGTAGCGCAAATAAACCAACAACGACAGTGCAAAACAAATAAGGGAACCATCTAAAAACTGACTAAAGGTTTTATCCCTAAAGACCAGCATCGACAGCAATGCGAACACGAGTTGAATACTACCTATCCAAAGAAACGGCCATGCCAATAGCCGCAAGGTTGCATGTATATTCAATGGTTAACCCTTTGTAGAGACGCTAAAAAATACACAAATAATCATTTCAAACGGGTAAAGATCGTACGATAATAGTCAAGAGCCGATGCGCTGTTGCATTCTTCTGGGCTGATGCCCACACCGGTTAAGGATACCCACAGACAGGTATGATGAACCTTGTCCCTGCAAATGTCACCCATCTTGATAGTGTTGTGCAATTAGAAAAGGCAACTTTTCCAGACGATGCCATCAGCAAGCGTAGTTTTCGCCGGTTTATCGAGTCGAACACGGCGGACTTTTTTGTCATGCTCAACGATAAACGCGTGGTGGGCTATTACGTGGTGTTGTTCCGTAATAACACCAATCTGGCGCGGCTGTATGCGCTGGTATTAAGTCCACAATTTCGTGGTAGCGGTTTCGGAAAACAGTTACTTCAACATGCCGAAGATCGAGCCGATCTGCGACACAGCTTATTCTTGCGAACCGAAGTTGCAACGTCTAACCAACTCGCACAACAGTTATTTATTAATGCCGGTTTTCGTGCAGTTGAGCTACGCGAGGCTTACTTCCCACCGAGTGCCAGTCAATCGCAGGATGCGCTGATACTGCAAAAGCTATTACCGCGCTATGAGCTAGGTGAGGACAACAGCGTCGGCGCAACCGAGCGCTACGTGCCCATGATGACACAGTCGACGGAGTTCACTTGCGGGCCCGCAAGTTTATTGATGGCGCTGGATTACTTTGGACGTCCGACCGCGGATGCCTCACAAGAAGAGCTCGAAATTTGGCGCGAGGCGACCACCATTTATATGACCTCGGGTCATGGTGGCTGCGGACCGCACGGACTTGCGCGAGCAGCGTTCAAGCGCGGGTTGTCAGTACGCGTTGCGGTGAATACCGACGATGCACTGTTTATTGACTCGGTGCGGCAAGAACAAAAGAAAGAAGTCATGCAACGGATCCAACAAGCCGATATCGATTACCTGAACCGCCACGGCGTTGCTATTGATGTGTGCGACTACGGTGTTGCTGAGCTGAAAGCTGATTTGGGCGAGGGGCGGCTCGTACTCGCGCTCATCTCAACCTATCATTTTGATGGTATACGTGCGCCGCATTGGGTGTTGATCTGCGCCGCGGACGATGACTTTATTTATATCAATGACCCGGACTACGACACCTTACCCTGGGAGTCACCGACCGAACGTCAGTATTTGCCGATTCCAATAGCGACCTTTAACAAGGCGTTTGGATTCGGCGGCCGTAAACAAAAGGCCGCCGTGATTGTGGGGCGCGTCGATTAGTCGACGCTACTAATTTGCCAAACCGACACACTGCCACTGACTTCGTTACCGACCACCAACAGCGGTTTGCCTGTCGCGCTGTCGGCGGCAGGTACAAAGACCATACCCTCAGGCGCGAGATCACCGATACCGTCATCCACTGATAAGCCTTCCGTTAAGTCACGGTTGATAACATAATCAACGAACTGGGCGTTGTAAGGGTTAGTTACATCATAAACCATGATGCCGCCCATACGTTCCAAGCCGATAAACGCATAGGTACGAGAACCGATTTGACCTAAGGTTAACGCTTCTGGTTCAGGCCCTTTGTTTGAAGAACGCGAGTCACCTTCGTTCTCGTCGTCGTTATTGTTAAATGCGTTGCCATGCACTGAAGCCGTGATCCGTTCAAAATCGTCACCGCTGTCAAATACCGGCAAACCATTTTGATCCCAAATAGTAAACGAGCGTGAGCCATAGGCATATAGCGTTTCATATTCGCCATCGTTGTCGGTATCCCCAAGGGCTTTAGTCACTGTAAGGCGACCCAAAGGAAAGGCTGTAAAGTTTACGTCTTTAGGGTCATCACCGGCTAACGTTTCGAGTTCGCTGCCGGCTGCATAATCTAAATCACGCGCCTGGGCTTCATCAGTGTAGGCTAGACAGCCATCGTCACTGTCATAGTCTTCTCCACCTGCTGCAGTACAGGCTGCTTCGTCCGCCACATCAAAGAAATACTCACGCGCATCACCCTCGTTAGCGGTGACCAGGAACGTGGCATTGTTCCATTGATAATGAGCGATCGAATCAGGCATATAGACACCTTTTAGGTTGTCATATTGGCCAAAACTCACGGTACCATCTTCCATGGTGTCAATCTGATACGAGCTCCAATCCTTAAAGCCCAAGCCCACAATCTCAATTGAATTATCGGATAAATCAACCACTGCCAAGCCGTTGTTTTCTTGTAACGTGACATAGGCGCGGTCGTTAGTCGCAGTGATATATTCAGGCTCTAAATCTTGCGCGACCGTGGTTTCGATAAGGTTACCATTGATGGTGCGACCCGACGGGTTAGGGAAGTGCATACCCAGCGCTGCGAGATCCGCCTGCTGGCCATTAAAAGCCTGAAAATCTAACTGCGCCACAGTGGCATCCTCGATCCCTGAGTCTGCAAGTGTAATGACCGTAATAGAACCCTCTGGGTCGACTGAGTAGTCGCCATTAGGCTCACCTTCATTAGCAACGAGAACGCGGGTGCCATCTGGGGTAAAGGTGACCATGTCGGGTAAAAAGCCCGCCTCGATCGAACCGCTGTACGTTGCCGTACCTTGCGCTAACTCATAAAACAAGATTTCGCCACGCACGCCATGATCCGCCTCCATCGCGACCGCCAACCAATCGCCATGGACGGCGATACTATTGGCACCCTGCAACGTTTTACCATTAACGTCGGTTTCTAGCGTTAATGCGGTGCTGGTAAGATTATCCAGCGTAAGTGCGTTGTCGCTCGCTGTCGCCGGAAGCTCTGCGGCATCCATGATTTCAACCGTCGGCGTAGCGGCGGCACTGTTAATCGCGAGAAACTGCTGGCGCGCTGTATCGTACTGCACGATCTCAGCCGCACCTTCAGGATCCTCTGGATTTAAGACCGTACGCGCAACTAAACTCAGTGAGATTCCGTTAGCTGCGTTTTGACCATCTTCACCTGCGGGGCCTTGTGGACCTTGAGCGCCCGTCGCACCGGTATCGCCGTCGTCACCCTCGAGCGCACATCCCGAAAGCGCGATGACTAAACAGCTGGCAAGTAATGTATATTTTGTTTTAATTGTACTCATACAATGTTCCTGGCAATGGTTAAAAAGCTTTCTTACGCTAAGCGTGTTATGTGACCTCTTAACTGCACTCGTGCGACGCTTTGATGACAGTTTGGCGAACAGTTAAGATAAGGTTAAATTGAAGTTCAAACTGATCGGTTTTACTTTATAGATGCGTAGCCCTTAACTATATAAGAAACAAACACTGGTATAAGGAAGGTCTAATGAGCTCTGCATTTGATGATTTTGAACTGAAAGGACACAAACTCGAAAATCGTTTTGTTGTCGCACCTATGACCCGCACCAGTGCGGATAAAAAAGGTAAGCCCACCGAGCTGATGGGTGATTATTATGAGCGTTTTGCCAAAGGCGGCTGGGGCGTGGTCATCACTGAAGGTATCTACACCGACCAGCAAGCGAGTCAGGGCTATGAAAACCAACCCGGGCTGACCGATGCACCTCAAACCGATGCATGGAAAGAGATCGTCGAACGTGTTCATAAACACGACTGCGTGTTTATTGCTCAATTGATGCACGCCGGTGCACAAATGCAGCACAACGAATTTACTGACGAACCTATCGCACCGAGCGCAGTGAAGCCGAAAGGCGAACCGCTCGATCTGTATGGCGAGAGCGATGGTTGGAAAGAGCCAAAAGCGATGGGTGAAACCGAATTTGATGCTGCCATGCAAGGTATCATCGGCGCCGTTAACCGTGCTAAAGAAGCCGGTTTCGACGGTATCGAGTTGCATGCGGCTAATGGCTACCTACTCAACGAATTTTTAAGCGACCACTTTAACCAGCGCGAAGATCAGTGGGGCGGTGGCATGGCAAAACGGCTGAAGTTTGTCGAAATGGTCGTCAAAGCCGCAAAATCAGCCGTCGATGACGACTTCATCGTGGGCATTCGTGTGGGTCAAATTACTGTGACCGATCCCGACTACCAGTGGCCAGAGGGCGAAGACGGTATGATCCGTATCGTGAAGGGCTTGAAAGAAGCTGGCGTCGACTATATACATACCACAGACACCAGCGTTGACCGTAAACCGTTTAAAGACGGCAGTAACAGTACGCTTGCAGAAGTGGTGCAAGACTTTAGCGACATTCCGGTTATCGTCAATGGTGGTATTGATGAGAGCAATTACGAACATATTGCGGCGCATTACGAAAACGGTTTGCTCGCTATTGGTAAAAAGGCGCTCGCCAACCCCGACTTACCGCATCGGTTAAAGAAAGGGGAAACCATTGAGGATCTCGACTTTGCCATGTTGCAACCCATTGCAACACTCGAAAACGAATGGAAATGGCGCGACGAGCACGATAAGCACGTCAAGTAAGGAGAAATGATGAAACACGTAGCGGTTATCTTATCAGGTTGCGGTGTCTTTGATGGCGCCGAAGTCAACGAAGCCGTACTGACATTGCTGCACTTAGAGAAGCAGGGCGCTAAATATTCAATATTCGCACCCGATGTGCAACAAATGCATGTTGTCGACCACCTAAAAGGCGAAGCCAGTGGCGAGCAACGCAACGTATTGACCGAGTCTGCTCGCATTGCGCGCGGCGACATCAAGCCACTTTCAGAACTCGACGCGGCGAACTTTGACGCATTGATTCTGCCAGGTGGGTTTGGCGTTGCGAAAAACCTATGTAACTTTGCCGAGAAAGGCGCCGACTCAACCGTTAACGCCGAAGTACTTGCGGTGGGTAAAGCCTTTAAAGACGCTAAGAAACCCGCAGGCTACATGTGCATTACACCGGTATTGCTGCCACACGTTTACGGTAAAGGCGTGAAAGGCACCATCGGCACTGATGCCGATACCGCCAAGGCCTACAGCCAGATGGGCGGCGAGCATGTGGACTGCAGCGTGCGTGATATCGTCGTTGATGACGCTCACCGCGTGGTCACTACACCGGCATACATGTTGGCAGAATGCCTGCTCGATGCCGATGAAGGCATCAAAAAGCTGGTTGAAAAAGTGCTGTTTATGGCCGCATAACGCGGCACAGTAAAATAAATTTGTTAAGTGCTTAATATTTCGGCGGTTGCGCTGTCTAAGAGATAGCGCAATACGCGCGAATCAGGTACAATGTACTTTGCTTTGGGGCTGATCTGGATTCGACGGGATACACGAAACCCAAGGTGCATGCCGAGGTGAGGCTGGCCTCGTAAAAAGCCTCAACGTTATAGTTGCAAACGACGACAACTACGCTCTAGCGGCTTAATAACCCGCTAAGCCCGTCCCCCAGCGCTTTGTCTACGAGACTGGATCAGGATGGCTCGACCTAAGGTAGACTCGCGTGGATGCTTTGTCCGGAGCTGAAGCGTTAAACTTAATCGGACTCGCCAGTAGTTGAAGCCTGTCAGTCGGCGTCATGCTGGTTAATAAAAAGACTGAATAAGCATGTAGGACCGAGGATGTAGGTATTGCGGACGCGGGTTCAACTCCCGCCAGCTCCACCACATTATATAGCGGCGCATCGCGCGCCGCTTCTCCCTATCCCAAGCGTGGTAAGCTTTCCAGCGTCACGCGTTCTGTTCGTAAATTACGCTCGACTGCTCTCAAATACGCTCCATTTTGCCAACCTGATGCCAACTTTTGCCAACGGGGTGACAACTTTGGTGAGCATTTTGGTGAACTTGCAACACCATACTCAACTCATTTTTTGAATCGCATCTTACGTAATTTCGATTACTTCGATGCCATATCGGCAGAAAACTTTCTTCGCTCAATTAAACAGGTTTCGTCACTTCTTGGTTTCGACTTGCTCGACGAACGCCAACACGAATCACTTGCCGAAACGCTGGCCTCTCAATTTCGTTTCCTCACCGTTTCAATTTCGTACACGAAAGCAAAACGATATGGTTTCGATTTATCTCACTACAACGAGACCGAAATTAAAACGAGAGTGCGTGATATGCGTTTCTGGAAAAGCCAAATCAGAAAACGTAGTAAAGAGCTACTATCTGAATTGGAACGGTGCATTGGCTTAGTCTCTAATCGAAGAGCGAAGTATTGCGGCGATCTTACATACGGTCGTTTCAGAGAGTCTGAACAAAAATCCAACGAATTTTTAGAGCGGCACTTTATTCAGAGTTTAGACGGCGAGCGCGTTTCACTAAAAGAAATTTCTGAACATAACACGACCAACAAGCAGATCCTGTTCTACGAATGGATTACAAGGGTTAAAGGGTTTGACGAACTAGCCGAGCGTTATGGTCATGCGTCGATGATGGTAACGTTAACTTGTCCAGCCTATATGCACGCAACTTACTCGCGCTCTGGGAGCTTAAACCAAAAATATGATGGTCAAACGGTAAGAGAGTGTCAAAGGCACCTCAATACGGTTTGGAGACGAGTTAGGGCAAAACTTAAGCGAGACAACGTAAATATATACGGCATGCGGGTTGTTGAACCGCACCACGACGGAACGCCGCATTGGCATTTAATCGTTCATTGTGAAGAGCCTGAGCTAAAGCAAGTAAAACGGATCATTAAACATTACGCTCTGCAAGAGTCACCGAACGAGTGCGGCGCACTAGAACGCAGAGTTGATTTTATCGATATCGATCGCGCTAAAGGTTCATCTGCATCCTACCTAGCCAAGTATCTCGCTAAAAATATGATTGGCTTAGATACAGAGGGCGAGGGATGCAGGCGTGTGAGCAGACATGCCACCGACTGCGCCCGAGCTTGGGCAAGTGCTCATAGCATTAGACAATTCCAGCAATTTGGTGGTGCAAGTGTCACTGTTTACCGAGAGCTTAGACGACTTCGCGATGAAACCCTCGATCCTATTATAGAACCCGCAAGGTTAGCGGCTGATGCATCCAACTGGGCAACTTATTGTGAAGCGGTGGGCGGCGTTAGTGTTTCAAGCAGAACGCAAACGATTAAACCTTACTATGAGCAGTCAGAGTCCTTTAATCGCTCAACAGGTGAAATCATTGAAGCTGGACAGTCAGAAAACGTAAACCGCTACGGAGAGCCCAAAAGCAAGGTGGTTAAGGGCTTAGCTTATGCGGGAAAAGTGAGAAAGACGCGCACTAAGCTCTGGACAATTATTGCATCACCACCGCAGTCCGATGCATCGCCGCCCGCCAGGGCGGCATGCAGAGGAAACGGTGGTCACCTTGGACTTGTGTAAATAACTGTACGGAACATCAAAATGAAGCAAAAACCAGTTTTAAACGATACTCAAAAACTAGAATTTGACTTAGAAGAAGCAACCTCACTGATACACATGGCGATCCATCGTGCAGGTATCGAACAACCTAAGTTTGAGGACATTGGATTAATAGTAGGTGTATTGGCGATGAACGACGAAATTGAAGTTGTCGTCAAGTTTCACGATGGTTTACGTCAATTTACACGTCGAGAGCTAGGTGGTTCTTACGTAGAAGAGCACATTCCAGAGTAGAAAAGTTTAATCTCATGTTTGACAGTGATTTAATTTGAGGTTATATAGTTAATTTCAGGTTAAATAAAATGTGAGGTTAACTATTATGTTCGACTTTTTGACGGATGAACAAAACGCTCGCTTACAGAGTTCAATAGCTGAATTTAAAGGGCATGTGAGCACAATCGAAACGGCTATTGGGGCTATCGTTATTGGTCAGCGGTATGGCTGGCGTGTACTTAGAATGGTTCATAGCTCTAATACGATGAAGAAATATGAAAAAGCTATCGGCTTGTCTTATGAGGAAATCTGTCCAGAGGAAACAGAGCTCAGTACACGAAATGTGGGTTACAGAGCATCTAAAGTGATTGGTAAGTATTGGGATATCGTGATGGGTCGTCACAAAGTTGAGCGGAAGGCTGAGCTGGATGAGGAGGAAACTCAATCATGAATCAACCACGGTGGGTATTACTCGGTCATTTCTGTGAGCTAACTGGATTTACTCAAAAAGCTGTTTATGCGCTCATTCAAAAAGGGCGTTGGATGCTTTCACGAGAATATAAAAAGGTGAATGGTCGCTACTTTATTAACCTTGAAGCTTACGAACGTTGGATAGAAACTAACGGTTAAAATTCGTTATGGAAAAGACTCAATATAAAGGTATTTACGCTGGCAAAAATGCGGTACGTATGGAATTTATGTATCGTCATCAGCGTTGCCGAGAAACGTTACGTGTTAAGCCAACATCGGACAACTTGAAGCGTATCCATCAGAAGTTGGAGCGGGTCAAAATCATGATCCAATTCGGTGAGTTCGACTACGTAAAAGAGTTTCCAGAGTCGAAGCAGGCTTTTCAGCTCAGTGACAACAAAGCGGCTCACATGAGCATTGAGCAAATGATGACTCGTTGGTATGAACAAAGTTACAGACATTGGGCGTTCAGTACTGAGAAAGCCAATCGAGGCCGGATGGATAACCACGTTATCCCAAATTTTGGAAAAATCATTGTAAATGACTTCACGCCCTCGACATTTAGAGAGTGGCAACGAACAGCAACGATTAGCGCGAAGACTGTCAATGAGGTTCACTCGCTGTTGAGTCAGGGGTTCGACTTTTTGGTTTACGACGATATTATTGACCAAAACCCCATGAAGCGGGTAAAACGCTTAAAACACCAAACAGAGGAAGTTCAGCCGTTTACACCTGAAGAACGTGAAAAAATACTGTCTGCGTTGCCAGAGGGTTACGCAAGGGACTTTTATGAATTCGCATTTTGGACGGGGTTGCGTACTGGTGAACAAATTGGATTAAGGTGGAAGAATGTAGACTTAAATCGTAAAACCATTTTTATTTGCGAATCTATAGTAAAAGGTAAAGTTGCAGGAACGAAAACGGTTGGTAGCAGACGAACTCACGAACTTCACCCTAATGCTTCAGAAGTCTTAAGCAGGATTAAAGCCGAAAAGAGTAGTTTACCTGATCCTGATGAAGAATATGTATTCCTTGATCCTAGAACTTTAAAGCGTTGGAAAGATGAAGGAGTACCTAGAGAAAGGTTTTGGGTTAAAGCTGTTAGAATGTCAGGCGTGAGATATTTAAAGCCATACTCTTGCAGGCATACATATGCTTCTACTATGCTGTCATTTGAATCGATGCCAGCAATTTGGGTAGCCAAACAACTAGGCCATAGAAATTTAGAAATGCTCAATAAGCACTATGGGCGATGGATAAAATAAGCTATTACGTTTAAAATTTGGGCTTTACCCTTATCTGAATTCAGGTAACTAATTTTTGATGTTATTAAATACTCTATAGTTAGTTAATGAGAGCTTAAAGCCTGTATATTTCCTCGATTATTGTTTTATAAGCTACTTTTAGATTATCTTTAGAAATAGGATCATTTCTCGATTCCAAAACTAATACTGAGGTAGTCAATATAGACCTTGCAGCAGGGAGTTGTATGCAGAATATTACGAATAGAATGCCCAACAAAACTAGCCAATCTGATAACAACACGTAAGCATCTGCTAAGTTCGAAGTAAATATATATATTGTCGATGCTAAAATTATATTTGAAAGCAACCCAGTGAAGTGGTAAAGAAAAGTCGATCTAAAAAAGCTTTGTTTCAATTGATTTTTTGATGGGTTATTAGATAACGAGGGATTAACTACTCCCTCTTTTTTAAGGTGCGCATCTCTGATTTCCCAGAGAATAGCCTTGATAAAAACTAGCTTGATAGCCCAGCAAATAAATAGTGATAGTAAAATTAGAGCAACAGTGGATAGGTTAGTGTTTAAAGAGTTATCTAAATTAAAAATGTAAGATAGCTTTGATGAAGAAAGAAACTTTATAGGATCTAAATACCCATACTGCTCTTGTGCCTTCCCAAAAATATTACTGACAGCAACAAAAAACAGTAGCCATGATGAAATATTTATGGCTACTTTTGTAAACCGATTAAACTTAGATAATTCAACCGTATCAAACATTATGCTACGTCGATGAAGTGAATATCACCGGCTAAGTTGTCCACTACACCAAATTCCGTTATTGAAAATCCAATCACAGACACCATTACCGCATCATCTCCTGAAAGATAATCCCGAAGTTTTTGCAAGTCTTCCTCATCTTTAAAGTAGACGGTTCTGGAAATCCCGCTAGTGACGTCTAAACATTTTGCGTAGGGCTTCTTCTCATTTACTAAATCAAGTCCTCTTACCCTTATAGTATATCTATACGGGCCAACTATATTTCGTCTCATAACAACCTGGTTGAACCTCTCCGCTTTAGCTCTGTCGAAATGAAAACGTTCTACCCTTCCTGGTTCAGGGGTTTTTAGTTCAAACTCAAGCCAGCTCTGACCTGCTGCTTCTGTTCGAATTTCGGATAATATAGAATTTACTTCTCTACAAATAGCCTTCTTTGCAAAATCATTGTCTGCTTCAGGGGGAGCGTTTGCCTCGATCTCCTCTTGCTGCTGTAAGTCTGCTATTTTCTCTCTAATTTGTTTTGGCGTTATTGATGCCTGGGGTTCTTGGTTATAGGCTTCTTTAATATAGTTAGCCATTCTCTCGGCTACTCTTCGTGCTAATTGATTATTTCTCGATGATAAGAACTTAAGAATAATCCCGCCATCTTCAGGATCTAGGACTGTAAACTCTAGATCTTCTCTTTCATCGTGAGTTATTCGCGCAAATTTATGAATATTTCCTCGAGATTCGCTTAAAATAGCCCGATCTACAGCCGCTGAAAAGTGTTTGAGGGTATTTGCATATGTTCTCAAACCTAGTTTATGACTATCGGTAATCTCACCAGAGTAATGTATACTAATGTCGAAGTCTTGGTTTACTTCTCTCGGCATATTATATACCTTATATAATGATTGGATGTAGAATGATATTTACACAGTTTTACATGTCATGTAAAACCTTAAGCGCATAATTGTTCGAGGGAATTTATGGGTTCAACTCCCGCCAGCTCCAC
>NZ_DEYI01000070.1:0-25672 GCF_002364475.1 Idiomarina sp. UBA3162 | reverse complement strand
GCATCGTTAAAGTATGCAGGTACGGTGATAACCGCTTCGGTGACTTTCTCACCCAAGAACTCTTCTGCGGTTTTCTTCATTTTCTTCAATACTTCAGCAGAAATTTGCGGTGGCGCTTTTTTATCGCCATCGATTTCTACCCATGCATCGCCATTGTCCGCTTTGACAATGTTATAAGGCATGATGCCGATGTCGCGCTGAACTTCGTCATCTTGGAAACGACGACCAATCAAACGCTTAATCGCAAACAAGGTTTTATTGGGATTAGTAACTGCTTGGCGTTTTGCCGGCGCACCTACCAAAGTTTCGCCATCGTCGGTAAATGCGACCACAGATGGAGTGGTGCGATCCCCTTCACCGTTTTCAATAACACGTGGTTTGCCGCCGTCTAAAACCGCGACACATGAGTTTGTTGTACCCAAGTCAATGCCGATGATTTTACCCATAATTAATCTCCACTACTTCTATTCTGTTCAAACCGCTCTGGTTTGAGCGTTAATGATTTCGATAACTGTTATTTGGGGGCTACATTTAAAATTACAAGCCCTAAAACATAATTTCTCTTACAAATTATGCTTTTGTATCCACGCTGCCGTTACTATTGCGTGCCACCATCACCATGGCTGGGCGCAATAAACGTCCGTTGAGTTCATACCCTTTCTGCATAACGGCGATAATGGTGTTGTTTTTATGCTCTGCCGACTCTTGCATCGACATCGCTTGGTGCAGGTCTGGATTGAAAACCTCGCCTTCTTCGCCTACCGCTTTTACGCCGAACTTATCTAGCGTTGATGTCAGACTTTTATAGGTCAGCTCAATGCCTTCTAAAAAGCTTTTTAACTCTGGGTTTTCGGTATCAGCGGCTTGCATCGCGCGCTCAAGATTATCAACACTGGTGAGTAGTTCGTTGGCAAACTTCTCTAACGCAAATTTATGCGCCTTCTCCACATCCTGACTCGCGCGACGACGTACGTTTTCCATTTCCGCCTGACTACGCAATACTGACTCTTTTTGCTCGTTCACTTTGGCTTCGGCCTTGGTCAAAGCGAGCTCAAGCTCCGCGATACGGTCCGCTTGATTGTCCGCTGCCGCAGCTGTTTGCTGTTGGGTTTCCGGCTGCTCATCGCTACCTAACGCTTGCTCAGCTGCTTTCTCGGCTGCTTCTTTCGCAGCCTCTTGTTGAGCGGCTTCTTGTGCTTGCTGCTCAAAGTTTTCGGTTGTTTGCTTCGATTGCTTATCACTCATAACCCATACTCTTTAAATGTCCAATGAACGTATGCGTTGTTATGTGGGGATAGTCGGATTAAGATTCAAGACCTTTATTTCGCTTGATAAAAATTAACGCAACACGTAGCGTTAACTAACGACTTGAGGACAGCGGTAAGCCCTATGACACAACCCGCATTTAAGCGCGTCGCGCTATTAGGAAAAATTAATGATACTGGCACTCGCCATACGCTTGAGGCGCTTATCAGTGCCTTGTGTGAAAGCCAGTATGAAGTTTGTTTGGAAGAACGCTGCGCAACCCAAGTGAAACCAGGCAGTTGTATCGATACAGGCTCGCTCGAAAAGCTCGGTGAGTGGGCCGATATTGCCGTGGTAGTAGGCGGAGATGGCAATATGCTCGGTGCCGCTCGCGCATTGTGTGACCATGATGTGGCGGTTATTGGAGTAAATCGCGGTAACCTGGGCTTCTTAACTGATTTAGCACCGGAGGACGCGGTGAGCGCGCTGATGGATGTATTGGCAGGCAAGTATGTGAGAGAAGAACGATTTCTCCTCTCTGCCTCGGTGAAGGGCGAATCGATCAAGCAACAAGGGGTGGCGGTGAACGAGATCGTGCTCCACTCTGACAAAGTCGCACACATGATCGAATTTGAACTGTACGTGGATGACCAGTTTGTCTTTTCGCAACGCTCTGATGGCGTTATTGTCGCCACACCAACCGGCTCTACAGCGTATTCACTTTCGGGTGGAGGCCCCATTTTACATCCCAATTTGAACGCTATTACCTTAGTTCCGATGTTCCCCCATACGCTGAGTAGCCGTCCTATAGTGCTCGACGCAAACTCACAAGTGCGACTGCGAGCCGCCAAAGACAACGATCATTTACAAATCAGTTGTGATGGTCATGGGCGCCTCGATGTGATGCCGGGAGATGAAGTGATTATCGAAAAACACCCTCACACGCTGACCATGGTGCACCCAACAACACACAGCTACTATCACGTTCTGCGTAATAAGCTCGGCTGGGGCAGTCGTCTTTTCTAGCTGACTAAAAAAAAGTCACTCGCTGCATTGCATTTGAACAATAATACTGTATAACTACTGTATATACTGTATAAGCAAACAGTGTTACTGTTATTTTTATTGTGAGGAGCCCAGCCATGTTGACTGAGTTACACATTCGCAATTTTGCAATCGTCAAGCAGTTAGATATTGAATTTAAAAATGGAATGACAGCCATCACGGGCGAAACCGGTGCGGGTAAATCTATCGCGCTTGATGCGCTCGGGCTATGCCTAGGCGGACGTGCCGATGCCAACTGGGTAAGACCCGGTTGCGATAAGACCGATATCAGTGCCCGCTTCACCATTACCCGCGAGAGCCCTGCCCATCGCTGGCTCATCAACAACGAGCTCGACGATGATTTAGAGTGTGTTTTACGTCGCACCATCAGTAAAGATGGGCGTTCACGCGCTTGGGTCAATGGCGCCCCCGTTACGCTGACACAACAACGTACCTTAGCCCCGACTTTGGTCAATATTCATGGCCAACATGAGCACCAGTTACTCGTAAAGGAAGAACACCAACGCGAGTTACTCGATCAATTTGCACAACACGGTGAACTGATTACAGAGGTGCAAAACTGCTATCGAAACTGGGCGAGCACCGAAAAACGCTTTCGCCAACATCAACAGCGTAAAGAAGAGTTATCAGCTCAGAAGCAACTGTTAAGTTACCAAGTTAAAGAACTGAATGAGTGTAATATCGCTGACGGTGAATTTGAACAACTCGAAAGTGATCATAAACGGCTGACTCATGTTCGCGCTTTGACTGAAAACAGCGCCTTTGCTTTAAATGCACTCTATGATGGAGAGCACAATAATGTGTCAGGACTCATTCAAGCAGCGCATGGGCGGCTAGAGGAATCCGCCGAACTCGATGAACAGATTCAACCAATTCTGGCATTACTTGAACAAGCTAAAGTTCACATCGAGGAAACCGCTTTGGAACTGCGTAATTATCAAGAGCAGCTTGATATTGATCCCGAGCAACTTGAACTCACTGAGCAGCGCATGAGTCAAGCGATTGCCCTTGCTAAGAAGCATCACGTTGCTCCAATCGACTTGTATCAACATCATCAACAGTTACAACAACAGTTAGATGAACTCGAACGCGCCGAGGAAGACAACCAACAGTTAGTCGAACAGCGTCAAGCATTACGTAGTCAATATCGGCAAGCAGCACTTAAGTTATCGACGAGCCGCAAACAAGCAGCTGATAACCTGGGTGCAGAAATTTCCCGCGCCATGAATAAGTTGAATATGCCCCATGGTGAATTTGTCATCCAGGTCAATCATGACGACAAAGCCACAGCAACACTCTGGGGCACCGATGAAATCTGTTTTACCGTCACCACCAACCCTGGGCAGCCCCTACAAGCACTGAGTAAAGTTGCATCAGGTGGGGAACTATCACGTATTAGCCTTGCCATACAGGTCATGTGTGCCAATCAAAATACGGTACCTACCATGATGTTCGACGAAGTCGATGTAGGCGTCAGCGGCCCTACCGCAGCAGTTGTCGGTTCGATGTTACGTAGTCTCGGCGAGCAGTGCCAAATTATCTGTGTAACTCACCTACCGCAAGTTGCTGCGAAGGGGCATCATCAGATGCAGGTACTCAAGCAAACCGATGGCGCACAAACAGAAACACACGTTTGGCAGCTTAATGAAGAACAACGAATCGATGAGCTGGCTCGCCTGTTAGGCGGCGATAGCATTACCGAAAAGACTAAAGATAACGCGCGTGAGTTACTTATTCATTAAGTTTTCCTACGCCAACGCTAGCTAACTCGGTTTTGTTTGTTTATCATCGGTGACAACATTTAACGGTAAGAGTAGTTAATGAAACAAATCGGAAAAACTTTGGCCGCTGTAGCGGTCGTCGCAGGCCTATCAGGTTGCTCTGTATTAAATGACTGGGTGTATCGTATTGATATTCCCCAAGGCAACTACCTCGAACAGCGCGATGTCGATAAGCTACGTATCGGTATGACACAAGAACAAGTCGCTTTCGTGTTGGGTCGCCCTGTGGCGGAGAACAGTTTTAACAGTGACCGTTGGGTCTATGTATATGATATGAATCCAAACGAGGGCAAGCCGTTTCGAAAGGAGTTAGTTCTAGACTTTAACGAAGGACAACTTGCCAGTTTATCGGGTGACTTTGATAAACCAGAAAACTTCGACACACCGCTCGATCAGTAACGGTTTAAAGCCCTATGACGCAACCGCTCAGAGAAGAGCTCGGTGAAGTTGTAAAGAGCCCAAAAGATTCACGGAACTTTCGTGCCATGAGACTGCAAAATGGACTGTCAGTTTTATGCGTGCAGATTCCGAACAGTAAAAAGGCGTCTGCCGCACTCGCCGTCAGAGCGGGTCATTTCAATGATCCGCTTGAGACTCAAGGTCTTGCTCATTTTCTCGAGCATATGCTCTTTTTAGGCAACAGCCAGTACCCTGACCCCAACGAATTTCCAGAGTTTTTAAGTGCCTATGGCGGCCAACAAAATGCATGGACAGGGTCTGAATTCTGTAACTTCTTTTTTGATTGTCAAACGCGTGCCCTATCCCGCGCACTCGATTACTTTTCTGCGATGTTTACGGCGCCGCTATTCGACGAGGCATTGATCAGAAAAGAGCGTCAATCCATCGAGTCGGAGTTCCGTTTAAAGGAAAAAGATGAATTACGCCGCCTTTATCAAGTGCATAAATCGACATGTAATCCTGAACATCCTTTTAGCAAATTCTCAGTGGGTAATTTAGATACGCTAGTCGAAAATAATAGCCAGACCTTACAAGAACAACTGCGCGAATTTTTCGAGACCTATTTTAATGCCGACAATATGCGTTTAACGATCGTCGGTGCTCAATCCGTTGATGACTTAGCCCAACTTGCCGAGCAGCACTTTGCCAAACTTCCGAGCGGCAAAGCGAACAATCCGCAACAATTAGAGGCGTTACCACTCTACTTACCCACGCAAATGGGTGTTTATATTCAGGTCAAACCGGTCAATCCAGCACGACGGTTGATTATCACTCTACCGTTGCCGGGCATCGATGATGATTACAATAACAAGACCACCAGTTTTATTGCTCACATCCTCGGTTATGAAGGCCCATATAGCCTATACGCTGCGTTAAGAGCGCAAGGTTGGGTAAATAGCCTGTCGGCGGGTGGAGGCATGAGTGGCAGTGGCTACAAAGATTTCAATATTAATATTCAACTGACAGAGGACGGTGTAAACAACGCGTTTCAGGTCGCGCAAACAGTCTTCAACTACATCCGTAAAATTAAAAACGAAGGCCTCGAAACGTGGCGCTACGAAGAAAAACGGTTAACTTCAGAGCTTTCTTTTCATTTTCAGGAAAGTCCGCCAGCAGGCGAGCTAGCGCCGCAACTTTCGGTCAATGCGCACCATTATCCCATACACGACGTTGTTTACGGCGATTACCGTATGGATGGGCTCTCGATTCAACGCGCGAAAAGCACGCTTGATCTTATGGCTCCTGAGCGAGCGCGTATCACGTTAATCCATTGTGATGTAGACACTGATCGGCAAACCGAGCTGTACCATACGCCATACAGCATCCGAGCTTTGTCGGCAGATGAACTGGCAATACTTAGGGCTGCGCGCTTGCCGATTGATATCCGACTTCCTGCACAAAACCCTTACATTACAGACCATATGGAACCCTACCCATTGGAGCGTAAAGCCAACGAGCCCAACGCTGTGATCAACAAAAATGGGATCACCATTTGGCATTTTCAGGACCCTGACTTCAGGGTGCCCAAGGGTCATATTTATCTCAACCTAGAGTCCCCAACCGTTAATCAATCCGCCACGCATTTTGCGGTTGCACGGCTTTGGTCTGAACTACTTATCGACTCACTGAATGAGGCTTTATACGATGCTGAAGTTGCTGGATTGCACTTTAATATCTACCCGACTCAGTCAGGTATGACGATCCATACAATGGGTCTATCCGCAGGCCAGCTTCCGCTGCTTAAACAGTTGATGAAGCAAGCATGGAAGATCAAGTTTCAACGCAATCGTTTTACCGCCGTTGCGCAGCAATTACAACAGAATTGGCAATCGGCGCACAAAAATCAGCCACTGAATCGACTATTTGCCGAGCTCAACTTAACGCTACAGCCACGCTTGTTTGCCCTACACGATATGGCAGAAGGACTGGGCGACTTAAATTATAAAGCGTTTTCTCAAATGAGCAGTGAATTGTTTAAGTCGATGACTGTTTCGGCACTGATTCACGGTGACTGGAGAGCAAAAACCGCCTTAGAGCTACATCAGTTAATCAGCGAGAGCGCCGAGGGACGTTTAACCGCGCAGCCACCGCAACTCAGTCCAACGCGACTTGGACCAGGCGAAGTGCGCAAGCAGACCGTCGCCCAAACAACAGACGACAATGCTACCTTAGTATATTTCCAAGGTGATAACGATAGCCCTGAACAGCAAATTACATGGATGTTGGCGCAGCAACTATTAAATGCAGGCCTATTTGACGAACTACGCACTCAGCGTCAACTGGGCTACGTAGTGGGCAGCCAATATTTCCCCGTGCGCCGTCTCCCTGGCTTTATGGTGTTTATCCAATCACCTACGCACGAGCCAGACCAGCTGCACCAACAAATTCTCTCCGTACTCGCTGAGAAAGTGGCGCAATTAGATGACCTTTTGACTTTACAACGTTGGAAGCATGCTAAACATACTCTGGCGGAACAACTGACGGTTAATGACCGCAGTTTACGCACCCGTAGCCAAAGGTTTTGGGGAGCGATTCAAATGGGCGAGACTCACTTCGAGCGTAATCATGAAATGAGTCAGGCACTGGAACAGTTACAACTCTCTGATTGGCTTAATGAGATCAGACGTTTAATTATTGAACAACCAAGACAAATTGTATTGTTATCGTGCCAGCAGTAAGGGTTATAATAGCTTTGACAGATTTTTGTCTTTAAGTTAGCGTAACACTCAATTAACAAATTATAAGAGCTGTAGAGCAGCCATTAATCAGGTCCTTAAGTTGCGTGTCCCATTCATCATCTTAGCTAGCCTTGTTTATTTCGCATTGGCTACTTTTAGTCCGCATTCGCTTGCGCATGATACACCTCACGCGACCGCGCAACTCGACGCGCCCATTATTGACGTTGTTTCAGGCCCACTCGGCTTTCTGTGGTTAGCCACCCCACAAGCTGTCTACCGCTTCGACGGCTCCAGCTTACGTAAAATTGAGCTGACCGACGGCGTTACCGGCAAGAATGTTCTCGAAGTCCACGGCTTAACGAACAATCAAGATCAGTCCCTACTCATTGGCAGCAGTCTCGGTATTTATGCTTTACCATTCAGATCACATGATTTGGAGGCCGCTTTAGTATTGCAAAGCGATCACCTCCTCGATACCGGTATTCAACAGATCACTGCGATTGCAGGTTCACCACTTATCGCGCAAAACCAAAATGCACTGTTAATCGAGCATCAAGGAGAATTGTTGCCACAGCCTTTGCAGTACGATGATGAAGCCGTTCAATCCATTCGGTTTATCAAACCCATTAATGACTGGATCTGGCTTGCCGAAGGACGCGACATTTACGTTTGGGATGGTCTAGGCAGTAACCTATTTAAGTTAACTATCGAAAACCCAATTACCGCTAAGCTTCCCGAAGGACGTCTAATTGATATAGAACTTACCGATAACGGGGTGTATTTGCTCTACAGCGAATTCATCGTTCAACTCGATAGCAGCTACCGCTTGGTGCATATTCAACCGTTAGACCTACTAGATATCCAAGGTGCGGTGTTACAACTCAGTCTCGCGCAGAAGCAAGCGCTGACCTTATTAACGTCATCTAATTTATATCGACTCAAATCGTCTGCAGAGGGCGCCATTGTCGCCCATTCATTTAATCCGACTAAGCATATTACAGGTCCTTGGCAACAATATTACTCTGACCACGGATTTAATGTGCTTATCAATAATCGCGGTGAGCTGGAGGTATTCAATGCGCCCGATCCATCTCAGGCTAAATTGTGGCTGAATGCCGAAGTGAGCTCATCAGGCGCAGTATACATAGACTACTCGAGACCTGCATTTAATCTCACACAACCACAAACTTTCGAATACCGTATTGATCCCATTCAAACGGCTTGGCAAAAAACATTTCAGCCACTACAAGCGCTAAAGATTAAGAACTTAACAGAGGGTGAATATACTTTGTTAGTGCGCGCAACGCTGCCAGCTCAAGACACCAAAGTGATCGAACAAAAAAGTTTCATTATCGATACAGCTGGCTTTAGTTCAATACACTACAGTTATGCAGGCTTAGCGTTCTTACTGACTGGACTTGTCATTGGTTACTACTTTATTGCAACCAAGCTCAAAGCCTACCGTAAACTCCAAGGTGATCACACGTCGTTGCATCAAATGTTAGAAGGTACGCAACAGCAAATGTGGACGTGGCATATACCCAAGAATGAAGTCGAACGCATGCACATTTGGACACATTGCGCTCAGTTTCCACTCGATGGTGTACGCTTCGGTCGCCATCAACATGAAGAAAGTAACATACACCCCGAGGATATTCGTCAACTGGTTACAACGCTAGAGCGCGTAAAATCAGGTGAATTAGCTCACTATCAGAGCACCTACCGACTAAAAAACGAGCAAAAGTGGCTGTGGGTTTTAGAGCGTGGTGAAGTGGCACAAACGGATCTAGACGGCGTACCAATTAAAATTCAGGGCGTACTCAGTGATATTTCTGACATCATAAACAGTGATGAACGACTCGATATGTTAGCAACATCACTGACGAATATTTCTGATGGCATCTGCATCTTTGATCGCTTTTTCAGGAAGCGTGAGATCAATACCGCTTACGAACGCATTACCGGCTACGAACGCGCTCAAGTCATCGGTCAAGCATTCACGTTGGCCCATTATGATCGGGACTTCACTGATCAGATAAAACATACAGTACTCCGTCAAGGGCGTTGGTCGGGAGAAGTCACCGATTTTAAAGCCGATGGTTCAGAATTATTACTTGAACTCACACTCGATGCGGTGCGCACAGATAACGGGGATATCAAACTAATCGTCGCCAGTTTCTCCGATATTACCGAGCGCCGTAATACAGAGAATGAACTCCGACGGTTATCTAATACAGATAGCTTAACGGGCTTACCGAATCGCTCCTACTTCCAAGTCAGTCATTCTAATTTGGTACGCAAGCGTGTTTCTCATGCTTTGCTATTATTTGATTTGGACGACTTTAAACGAATTAACGACTCATTGGGTCACGAGGTCGGTGATGAACTCTTATGCCGAGTCGCTGATCGTTTGGCAGAATTAGGAAGACGGCAAGACACCCTGTACCGTCTTGGTGGCGATGAATTTGGTATCCTCGTTGAGGACAATACCGATATTAATGTCATCAGCTCCATTGCCCAACAAGTCAACACTGAAATAGCTAAGCCTTACCGTATAAAAGGACACGAGATTGCGTTAGGCAGCTCAATTGGCATTGTGCTTTATCCGCATGATGCGCATACCTCTCAAGAGTTGCTGCAAAAGGCGGATACAGCGATGTACCATGCCAAGCAACGGGGAGGTAACTGTTACCAATTCTTTAACGCATCGATGAACGAAAACGCGATCCAAAGATTAGTATTAGAAAGCCAAGTGCGTCATGCCATTCGCACCGAGCAAGTCGAAGTGTTTTACCAACCGAAAATGGAAATTGCGACGGGCCATATTTCAGGTATCGAGGCGCTGGCGCGAATTCGCGATGAATACGGGCAATTCATTAGCCCATCACAGTTTATCCCACTGTGCGAAGAAACCGGTCTGATTATTCCGCTCAGTGAACAAGTCTTACGTACGGCCTGTAGAGATATGCGCCAGCTACTCTCATTGCAAGGTGCGCCTCGCAGTGTCGCGATTAATCTATCAGCACGCCAATTTACTCAATCAAGTTTGGCCCTGTTCATTGAGCAAGTGTTGCAAGAAGAAAATATGCATCCTCGTCACATCGAATTTGAGATTACGGAAGGTATGGTGATGAGCGATCCTGAACGTGCTATTGCGATGCTAGAAAACCTCGCTGATATGGGCGTGCAACTTGCACTTGATGATTTTGGCACCGGGTATTCCTCACTCGCTTATCTCAAGCGTTTCCCAATGCATACGCTTAAAATCGATAAGGAGTTTGTTGACGACATTACCTTCGATGAACGCGACCGTAAGATGGTCGAATCCATAATCGGCATGGCCCATAATTTAGGACTGAAGGTTGTCGCTGAAGGTGTTGAACAAAAAGCTCAATTGGACATTCTGGAAAGATTACAATGCGAGTATATACAAGGTTTCTACTTCGCAAAACCGATGAGCGCCGAAGCGCTCATCGAATTCATTACTAAACAGCAGCCTGCCTACTCATAAAAGCGTTTGCCCTGCTCAGCCATTTGCTTCAGCAATGGTGCGGGTTGATAACGATCACCGCGTTTCTCTGCTAAACGCTCCATACGCTTCACAATACTGCCAATGCCCTCGGCATCCATATACCGGAACGGGCCGCCACGGAATGGCGGGAAACCAATACCGAATACCGAACCAATGTCACCGTCACGTGCACTGCGAATAATGCCCTCTTGCAAGCAGTAAGCCGCTTCGTTAAGCATTGGCAACACACATAGCTCAGCAATTTCATCACCTTCATGCTTAGCTTGTGGTTCAATATTCAGTAGACTATACACTGATTTATCAACCGGCTTGCCTTTCACACCTTTGCCATATTGATAGAAGCCTTTGTTGTTTTTCTTACCCTTACGACCATCATCAATCAGTTTGTCGAAAGCCGCAGGTGCCTCAAAGCGTGTACCCAGTTCTTTTACAAGGATCGGCGCAACTTTCGCGGCGACATCGATTCCTACCTCATCCAATAACGTAATTGGACCGACTGGAAAGCCAAATTTAACCAAAGACTTATCAATATGCTCAATCGGCTCGCCCGCGATCAACAAACGCGCCGCTTCGTTCATGTAAGGCGCTAAGATGCGGTTAACAAAGAAACCGGCACCGTCTTTGACAACGATAGGTGTTTTGCCTTGCTTTTTAGCCAACGCGACCGTCGTCGCAATGGTTTCCTTTGACGTATTTTCGTGGGTAATAATTTCCGCGAGTGGCATTTTATCGACAGGCGAAAAGTAATGCAGACCAATGACACGATCGGGGTGTTGAGCGCCCTCGGCGATCTGTGTGATCGGCAACGAGCTGGTATTGGTCGCGAAAATCACGCCGTCCTTTCCATGTTGCTCGACATCAGCGACCATTTTTTTCTTCAGGTCGAGATCTTCGAACACGGCTTCAATCACCACATCAACACGGTCAAACCCGGAGTAATCCAACGAACCGCTCAGCGAAAGCATGGTTTTCTCTAACTCCGCACGACGCATATGACGGCGTTTAACTTTCTTATTCAAACGCTCGTAGCTGTAATGCAGTGCATGAGTAATACCCTCAGGACTAATATCCTTGATACGCGCTGGGATACCGGCTTTCGCCGCAGTAACAAAGGCAATACCACCGCCCATCAAACCGCCGCCTAACACGCCCACACGCTTAATATCAGCTGGCTTAACACCATCCGCACCCGTCTCTTTCTTCATTTCTGTTGTGGCAAAGAAAATCTGTCTAAGCTGGTAAGACTCAGGGGTCATAGCGAGTTCACCGAAAGCGCGAGCCTCATAGTCAAGGCCCGCATCGCGACCCTTTTCAACGCCAGTTTTAACCGCCTTAATGATCTTATCAATGGCTGGATAATTGCCCTTCGCTTTAGCTTGCGCCTGCTCACCTGCTTTTTTATAGATGATGCCACGACCATAAGCGGTTGCCTCAAGCAACTTGCTCATGCCTTTTAGGTTCGCTTTTGAAGGTTTGGCCTTTGCCTTTTTAGCCTGTTTAACCGCAGCTTCTAGCAAGATTGATTGCGGTACAATTTCATCGACTAGACCCGCCTTGAGCGCTTGCTTAGCACGCAACTGTTTACCCGTTAAGATCATGGTGAGACCTTGCTGAACGCCCACCAACGCAGGTAACCGCTGTGTTCCGCCTGAACCGGGTAACAAGCCAAGTTGAACCTCAGGTAACCCCAATGCCGTTTTATCACTGTCAGTACACACTCGCACGTGACATGCCATGGCTAACTCAAGCCCACCACCTAAGCAGGCGCCATGGATAGCAGCAACAACCGGCACATTAAGCTGTTCGATACGATCAAACATCGCCTGACCTTTGCGTGCCAAACTCTCTGTATCAGCGGCGGTTTCACAGTCATTAATCATGTTAATGTCGGCACCGGCGATAAACGAGTCGGGTTTACCGCTTATAAATACAACACCTTTCAGCTCATTATTATCCTCAAGGCGGTTCATCAAACGACCCACCTCATCGGCAAAGCTATCTTTTAAGGTATTCATGCGTTCGCCGGGAACATCGATGGTAATTACCGCAATACCATCCTCTCGAATATCTAGATGAAATGCGTTATTGTCTGTCATTATTCGCTCTCCAAAATCATCGCTGCACCCAAGCCGCCCGCTGCGCAAGCTGTTGTCAATGCAGTTCCGCCGCCACGACGACGCAATTCATACAACATTTGTGTAATCATCCGTGTGCCCGTTGCTGCAAAGGGGTGTCCATAAGCAATCGAGCCACCCAGTACATTAAATTTATCCGGGTCAACTTCGCCAATTGCCGCATCACGTCCCAATTTTTCTTGCGCAAACTTCTTACTCGCAAACATTTTCAAGTTGGTCAGCGTTTGCGCCGCAAAGGCTTCATGCATATCGATCAACGTCAAATCATTGAGCGTCATACCCGCACGGTCTAGGGCGATAGGCGTCGCATAGCTCGGACCCATCAACATGTCCTGCTCGACTTCAAGTGCTGCGAAGGCATAGCTACGCAGGTAACCTAAAATCGGATAACCCAGCGCTTTGGCACGGCTTTCCGTCATCATTAACACCGCCGAAGCACCATCGGTCAGCGGCGTTGAATTAGCCGCTGTCACGGTGCCATGTTTTTTGTCAAACACAGGTTTGAGTTTACCGAGTTTCTCTAAAGAAGAATCGCCACGAATATTGTTATCTCGATCAATGTGCTTCTTATACGGCTCTGGGTAGGCAGTCATGACCTCCTCATCTAGGTAGCCTGCTTCCCACGCTTCGTGCGCGCGGCGGTGAGAATTCACCGTTAACTGGTCTTGATCCTCACGTGAGATATGATGGCTTTTTGCCATTTGCTCCGCAGTTTGTCCCATACTCAAGCCCGTTGAATACTCCGCCACTGCGGGCGGTACGGGGAGTAAGTCCTTAAGACCTAGTCGGCGCAGTATCGCGATCCGTTGACCCAAGCTCTTGGCTTTATTCAAATCAACCAGTGCCCGCCCCAGTTTTTTGCTAACGCCAATCGGCAACACTGACGATGAATCAGCGCCCCCGGCAATACCGATATCGACATGCCCCGCCATCATGGCTTCGGCGATATTAACCGCCGATTGGAAACTCGTAGCACAGGCACGGGTGACACTGTAAGCATCTGTTGACACGGGAAGCTCAGTGCCTAAAACAATCTCACGGGCAATATTAGGCGCCGCGGGCATCTGTACGACCTGTCCAAATACCAATTGCTGTACCAATTTACCGTCAATTCCCGTACGATTGATAAGCTCTTGGACGACCATTTTGCCGAGATCGACAGCGGGGATGCCATGAAAGTCTGTTGCCTGGCGTGCGAAAGGTGTTCTTAGTCCCGCAACGAAAGCAATGCGGTCCCCTTTCGGTGTTAGCAACCGTTCAGTTGCAGACATATGATTTCTCCATTAAAAATTAAGCGTCAAATACTGGTCTGACCACACAAGATGTTACAAATTCTAGCTGTTTAATCTACAGATTAAAACCTTGGTTTTCGTTAAAGTAGAGAACATCATTGAAAATAGCATGCTCAGCCTGCATAACAATACAGATGAGCACAAATCATTCGCAAAATAGATAGTATAAGCGGGAGCACCATGGCTGCTGAACAATTCAAACAACTGCAAGCATTTCTAGATAGTCAGGTATTGGGACAGCCCGAGTTCACCAAGAACTTGTTAATCGCGGTACTCGCAGATGGCCACCTACTTGTAGAGGGCCCTCCAGGACTTGCTAAAACCCGTGCGGTACAAGCGTTGGCGAAAGGTATCGAAGGCGACTTTCACCGCGTTCAATTTACCCCGGACCTCCTCCCTGCCGATTTAACCGGTACAGATATTTATCGACCTGAAACAGGCGCCTTTGACTTTCAACAAGGTCCATTGTTTCATAACCTCATTCTCGCCGATGAGATCAACCGAGCGCCGGCTAAAGTACAGTCAGCGCTGCTCGAAGCAATGGCTGAACGGCAAATTACCGTGGGTCAACGAAGCTATCCGTTATCCGACTTATTCATGGTGTTGGCAACGCAAAACCCACTTGAGCAGGAAGGTACCTATCCTCTGCCTGAGGCACAGCTAGACCGCTTTCTAATGCATCTAAACCTCGATTACCCCGATGCCGATACTGAATTGAAAATTTTACGTCTTACACGGGGCGAAGCCATTGATGGTCAAGCCACTATGCCCACGCCTCTGACGCAAGGGCAACTTTTTGAAGCTCGCACCCAAGTGATGCAGCTGTTCCTGGATGAGGCCGTCGAGCAGTATCTCGTGCAACTGGTTATGGCTACGCGAGTACCGGCGAATTACGATGAGACACTTGCTAGTTGGATAACCTATGGCGCGAGTCCACGAGCAACAATAGCACTCGAGCGCTGTGCACGAGCCAACGCATGGCTAAATGATCGCGACTTCGTCACCCCCGATGATGTCCGCGAAGTATTCTTTAATACGTTACGTCATCGCATCATTATTAGCTATCAGGCCGAAGCGGACGGTATTAGTCCAGACACTGTACTCGAACGTATTCTAGAACTTGTTCCATCGCCGTAATGATGATGCAAAGCTTAACCACTGAACAATGGCTTGAAAGATTGCATACCGATGGCTTGCAGCCCAGTATGCAAGAGCTAATGTACTATCGCACCAAGCTGCCAGCTTTTGCTCGTCACCAACGTCAGTTGCCCGCATCCTCGCAGTCTGGCGCTCTATTAAGCAAAACACGCGGGCGCGGTATGGAGTTTGATGAAGTACGTCATTATCAGCCAGGCGATGATGTTCGCTCAATCGATTGGCGCGTGACTGCACGGACCGGCAAAGCACATACGAAGCTCTATCGAGAGGAAAAGGATCGTCCTGTATATATTGTGGTTGATCTCGCGCTGACGCAACTGTTCGGTAGTCAATTGCTGTTTAAGTCAGTACAGGCGTGTCACCTTGCTTCTGCACTTGCGTGGCAGACCCTTCAACGAGGCGATAAAGTCGGCGGCATCATCAGTAATGGGTGGCTACAGAACGAGTACAAACCCAGTTTACAACACAAATCAGTGATGCACTTTTTGCATGGGCTGACGGAGATTCATCAAGATAGTTTGGCGCGCTGGCGTCAACAGACGCCTCCTCACGCAGCCCCGCTCGGCAAAAGTATCGACCATTTAACGCAACTGGTGAAGCCCGGCAGTCTCATCAACATTATCAGTGACTTTGAACACCTTAGTAACACGACACTGGAACAATTGGCGCGGTTGAACACTCGAAGTTCTGTGCGCACTTTTAAACTATTCGATCCGATGGAGCAGCAATTGCCGGAAGGCTACTCGAGTCAACCGCTGAGCGTGCATGACGGTGAGCGACAGGCGATGGTTAATCTAAATAATATGCGGCAACGCCGTGATTACCACCGACGTGCTGTGAGCGAGCTGGAGCAGTTATCAGAGCGCTTTAAACAGTATCGTTTACCCATGACTCAGGTGAGTTCTGCAATCGCCCTTGAGCAACAATGGCCTGAATTACGGTGAATACATGTCCGGTTTAATACAGCAACAAGCAGATATCAGTCAGTTAAAAGATATTGTTGAACCTCAGAGCGCCTCCTTTTTACCATTAGCAACGCCGATATGGATTATGTTAGTGCTGCTATTGGTCGTGATTTGCGTTACCACGGTTTATCTTTGGCGTGCGCGACAACAGCGCAAGCCGTTGCGTTATGCGCAACACGCAATAAGGCAACTTGAAAACCCTTCAGTCAAAGATATCACCTTCATAGCTAAGCGAGTCGCGTTGGTCTATTTTCCACGTCGTGAAATAGCCCAATTGAGTGGGCGCGCTTGGCTTGAGTTCTTAGGTGCCAATGAACAACGCCACAGCGAACTACTTAACAATGCTGACCGCTTGTTATTCCAACCAGGACACAGCGAATGGGTCGATCAATACCAACAGTTAGTAGTCGGGTGGCTTAGCCAGTCGCCTAGGAGGTTAACTCGCCATGTTTGAATTTGCCTGGCCGTGGCTGTTTTTACTCATCCCTTTGCCGCTGTTTGTGCGTTACTTCTTACCCAAGGCGCAGCAACACGCATCTGCAATCCGTATTCCTAATCTTCATGGATTAAGCGATGGTCACCGAGATGCGCGAGCGCGGCCATTCATGTGGGTACTCTTGTGGTTATGCTGGCTAATGATTGTAGCGACCGTCGCACGCCCTCAATGGTTGGGTGAGCCATTACCGGTTCGCAATGAAGGCCGTGAAATTATGTTAGCTGTTGATTTGTCCGGCTCCATGGAAATTGCCGACATGACGCTGAATGGGCGTAATGTTGATCGCTTGGAAATGGTTAAAGCCGTTTTAGGTGACTTTATTCAGCGGCGCACCGGTGACCGCCTTGGTCTCATTTTATTTGCCGATACTGCGTTTTTACAGACGCCGATCACCTACGACCGCAAAACCGTACAGCAAATGCTCGACGAATCTGTGCTGGGCTTAGTCGGCGAGCGAACCGCCATCGGCGACGCCATCGCACTCGCAGTCAAACGCTTCAAGGGTAAAGAAGAAACGAATCGCGTACTGGTACTTCTGACTGACGGACAGAATACAGCAGGCAACTTAACGCCAGAACAAGCCTTAGAGCTCGCTAAAGCCTATGACGTAAGGATTTATCCAATCGCCGTCGGTGCTGAAGAGGTCGTTGTAGACAGCGTATTCGGCCAACGTAAAGTCAATCCATCGCGCGATCTCGATGTACCTTTAATGCAGAACCTGGCTGAAGAAACGGGGGGTGAATACTTCCGTGCCCGCAGTACTGCGGAACTCGAACGCATTTATCAATTACTTGACGAATTGGAGCCCGTTCGAGGCGCAGAGCAACAGTTACGTCCAAGACAAGCCTTGTTTTTCTGGCCACTATCAGGCGCGCTCGTATTACTCACGTTGTTAAGTGTAATGCACTATCGACCATGGAGAAGTCAACATGGCTGATTTTCACTTTTTACGTCCAGCTTGGTTGCTCGCGCTGCTGCCTCTGGTATTTCTATATTGGCGTATTTTGTTTATCCGCAAACACCAATCAGGCTGGCATCAGTGGTTACCTAAACACCTATCCAATGTGCTGGTTGACAGTGCTGGGCAAGTTACCTTTTGGTCAGCACACCGGCTGGGACTTTTTTGGTTAGTCGCAGTAGTGGCGCTCAGTGGACCCACATGGGAGCGTTTGCCTCAACCCGTCTATCAACTCGATAGCGGACAGGTGGTCGTACTCGATATGTCTCCGTCATTACTCGCCGAGGACGTTAACCCTAATCGGCTGACTCGGGTGCGCTTTAAAGCCATGGACCTGGTCCGGTCCGGCCTCGATGGCGATACCGGACTTGTCGCTTACTCAGCGGATGCATTTACTATCAGCCCATTGACTGAAGACAATAATAACCTGCTCACGTTAATTCCGTCATTGGCGCCTGATATCATGCCGGCACCCGGTAATAATCCGTTACGCGCGCTTAAACATGCCAATCAGCTACTCACCAACGCAGGTTATGCTCAGGGTGACATATACTGGATTACCGATGGTGTCGATAGCCAAGACATGGCGGATGTGAGCAATTACCTACGCTCCACAGAGCACCGTGTTTCGATTCTTGGTGTCGGCACACCCGATGGCGCACCGATACGCGGCGAGGACGGCGCACTGGCAAAAGATAAGTATGGGCAAGTTGTAGTGGCTAAGCTGTACCCCGATCGCCTAGCGGACCTCGCTCAGCTCACGGGGGGCGTGTACGTCACCTCGACCTCAACTAACCAAGATATCGAGCAGCTGACCGCGTTAGAGCCGCTGTCACGCAAGGGCAAAGAAGGTGACAACCAGCAACAAGGTGATCAATGGCTTGATATCGGCCCCTTCCTTGCGCTACTACTTATCCCAATGGTTTTATTCAGTTGGCGCAAAGGCGGCACACTCGGCAGCTTTTTTATAGGAGTAGTGTTGATGTCCTTATCTACGCTTCCGAATACGGCATTGGCTCAAGAGCAAATGGAAAAACCAGGTTGGTGGTTAAATAACGAGCAGCAAGCGCAGCAGTTACTGGAATCAGGTCAATGGCGTGAGGCGGCAGAACGTTCACAAGCGCCTATGCGTAAGGGGGCGGCTTTGTACCGTAAGGGTGACTATGCCGCCGCTGCCGAGCAGTATGCGCAAGTCGATACGCCTGAGGGTTGGTACAACCGAGGTAACAGTTTAGCGCGTCAAGAACAATACCAAGCTGCCATCAATGCATATGACCAAGCGTTACTTAAGCGTCCCAACTGGGAGGCGGCACAAGCTAACCGTCACTTGATGGAGCAATTATTAGAGCAACAACAGCAAAAGCAAGGTCAGAAGAAAGGCGATAAAAATAAAGGTGAGCAGGAAAAAGACGATAGCCAGCAAGGACAAGGTCAAAATGACTCGGGGCAGCAACAGGGTCAGCAGCAAGGTGATGAACAAAGCCAGCAGCAGGGTCAGCAGTCCAATTCCCAGCCCCAAGATGACCCGCAGCGTCAGGAAAATAAGCAATCGCACGATCAGCAGCAAAAAGATGCTGAGGCATCTCAAAAGCAATCCGAACAGCAGAAACAGCAGCAGCAAAACGACCCTGCCCGACAACAACGAAGTCAGCAGACCGAGTTCAGTGATGACATTGATCCCGAGCGAGCGCGCCAATTAGAGCAATGGATGAATCGAGTGCCAGACGATCCGAGTTTACTGTTGCGGCGAAAAATGTATTTAGAAAGTCAACGTAGACAGCAGCAAGGCGTGCGTGACCCAGAAGGAGTAGAGCAAAAATGGTAAGTCGTTGGTATCACTTATGTATCACATTGGTGTTGATATTGGCATCGATCAGCGCTCATGCAGAGGTGACTAAAATCACCAGTACGGTCGACAAAAATCCGGTGATCGCAAAAGAGTCGTTTATATTGACTGTGACATTCAACGACGATGTACCTAACTCGGCTTTTCAGCCGGATATTTTATTAAACAACTTTGTTGTCGGTCGTACCAGCGTGAGTCGTCAAACATCGATTGTAAACGGTGACTTAAAGAAACTAACGCAATTTACCACGGTATTAGTGGCCCAGGAGCCAGGCGATTATCAAATACCGAGCATCAGTCTTGACGGGGCAAATTCTGATCCCATTACCATGACGGTCGTCGAGCCCGGTTCAGATGCCGCCAAGCGCAGCGATAAAGTGGCTTTTGTGGATGTATCGCTAGACACCTCGCAGGTATTTCTGCAACAGCCGATTCACTACATCGTAAGGCTCTACTTAGCCGCTGATCTTAATAAAGGTAACCTCGTTCCACCGCAAATGGACAATGCAGATATCCGCCAAATCGGCAAAGATGAGGAATTTAGTGAAATGAACCACGGTCGTCGCTACCGTGTTTATCAGCGCACTTATCAAATTACCCCCAATCAATCCGGTTCGTTTGAAATCGAGGGCGCCCGATTTGACGGCGAAGTATATGCATCAGGTCAACGCTCTATTTTCTCATCGTTTTCAAACACGCAGCCGGTCAGCGCCATTGCCGAAACGAAGACGGTTGAGGTCAAACCCATACCACAAAATTGGACCGGTCATTGGCTACCCAGTGACTTAGTGACTATCAGCCAAACCGTTAATCCAAAACAGGATAAATATAAAGTTGGTGACCCCATTTCGGTGTCACTGATGCTGACTGCCGTGGGTGTTAAACCCGAGCAGTTACCCGATATTAGTTACGATTACCCAGATAGCGTACGTATCTACCCTGATAAAGAGAATACCGACCAGTTTGTACGTAATGGCATCAATATCGCGCAGAAAACGCTTGAATACGCCATTGTGCCGCAACAACCAGGTGAAATAACGTTACCGGGTATTGAAGTGCCTTGGTTTAATACCAAAACCCAGCAACGCGCGATAGCGACAACGGATGATCTGACTTTTAATGTAGCGGGTTCGCCAATAGCCAACTCGACACCCACGCAGTCAACACAACAAGCCGCTGAAGCGCCGCGAGAAAACACACCAACAAGCGGTCAACAAGCATCTCAAGCGACCACTGATGCGCAATGGAATTATTGGCTTTGGATTGTAGTCGCCTTAATTATCGCCTTGGTGGTGAGCGTAGGTATCAATATCGTACTGTATAAGCGCCGTCATAAAGCGAGTCAGCTGCGACAAGTCGAAGACAAGGTCATACAGCCGATAACAAAAAATGAAGCGTGGCGTCAGTTTCAGCAAGCCTGCGCGAGTAACCAGCCTCAACGTGCTGAGCAAGCGTTAAAACGTTGGGCTCGTCAACGTTATCAACAACGCGTTACCACCCTTAACGATGTCGCTCGCTTTTTGGATTTAACAGATGAAAGCCATGTAGCTAGCGAGATTAATCAGCTTCAAGCAGCCCTGTACAGTGCACAACACACTAAGCAATGGTCACGCGGTAAGCAACTGTATCAAGCCGTTAGAACAGCTCAGCAACAACAGGCTAGCACGAAATCGAATACATCGCCTTTACCACCGATGTACCCGATGGACTCATAGTTCAGATTTGCCGCCGGCTCGACAAAAAAAAACCTGACATCATCATGTCAGGTTTTTTTGTTTTCGTCGTTAACATCGACGCTATGATTAGTCGTTAGACTGCAGGCGCGTAATAGAAGCCTGCTCGACTAACGTTTCAATAAACGCTTGCAACATTAACTGTGACTGACGATTCTGAAGTTGCTCAATAATCTGTTGGTTCGCTTCGGTTCCTTCAATGTTCGCTGCATTGACTTGTGTTAATGCAACCACCGCTGCGTCACCGTTTGGCATCTCAATCGTTGTCAATGCGGCTGAGCCATCAGCGGTTGGAGCCTCAGAGAACAACGCACGCAAGATCGCACGCGGATGGCTTTGGTTATCCATACCCACCGCGTCTAAGGTCAAATAATCCGCCTCAGGCTCGCCTTGCTCGCTCCACTGCTGCTTCCAAGCTTCTGCCTGTTCGAGCGCTAACGCTTGAGCCTTTTTCACGCGCAACTGCTGAACAATTTGGTCTCTCACCTGCTCTAACGGTTTAACCGCTTGCGGGTTGTGTGCCAACACACGCACCACGAGTGACCGGTCATCAGCTGTCTCGATAACATCACTATTCAACTTTTCTTCGATCAAATCGCGATTAAAGATACGGTTCAGTGTAGCTTCGTCGCTCAACGCGGTCGGTGCGTTTTGACGAGTAAAGAGATCGGACGTACGCACACTGGCACCAATCGCATCAGCCGCTGGCTCTAAAGTATCCGGTTGTTCGAAGCTAATTTCCGCAAGTTTTTGTTGTAACTCAAAATACTTATCATCAACCTGCTGAGATTTCAGTTTCTGACGAATTTCACCTGCGACTTGTTCGAATGGCGTCACTTCACCTGCGCGTAAATCAAGCAGTTTAATAATATGGAAACCAAACGATGTCTCGACAATCCCCGATACATCGCCCACGTTTTCAAGCGCAAAAGCTGCATTGTCAAAGTCTTCATCCATCGAACCTTTGGTAATCCAGTCTAAATCGCCACCCTGCTCAGCAGAAAAAGTATCATCTGAATATTTCGCTGCCACCTCAGCAAAATCCGCACCACTATTTAATTCAGCTAACGCTTCTTCTGCTTTAGCCTTCGCGTTATCAGTGCCATTTTCAATCAGAATATGAGCCACACGACGTTCTTCGTCAGTACGATACTGATCAATCGACCCATCGTAATATTCACGAACTTGCTCGTCACTGACCTCAACCTGATTATAAAGCGCTGCTTTTGAAAGCTGTACAAAAGCAACTTTCAATTGCTCAGGTGTTTGGAATTGTTGCTGGTTGTCATTGTAATAGTTTTCAATATCGCTATCACTGAGTTCGACCTGATCAACAAAGTTACCGTTCTCAGCAATGATGTATGCACCACTACGAGTTTGCTTCTGCAGGCGCTGAAGAGCCAACGCTTCGGCAGATAACGCGAACTCAGTTGAGCCAATCGCTTGGGCAATCTGGCTTCTGATCAAATCGTCGCGCAACACCGCAGCAAATTGCTCGGGTGTGTAACCTGCATTACGCAACGCCATCAAATAAATGTCGTTATCAAACTGGCCGGCGGAACGGAACGCTGGAATATCACGAATCTCTTGCTTTACACGCTCAGCAGAAACACGCATGCCGTGATCACGTGCATACTGGACTAGCAACTCTTGCTGTATAAGCTGCTCCAGTACGTTGGCACGCACTGACTGCATGTAACCCGGTTGCGAGCTAACCGCTTCGAACATATCACCAAACTGCTCTTGCAGACGGCTACGTTCATTTTCATAAGCTCGCTCTAGCGCTTGCTGACTAATTTCAGCATCGTTAACTTCTGCCACAGTGGTCGTAGCGCCACCGGTAACGTAGCTGCCTACGCCAGCTAAGGCAAAGGTCAATATAATCAGAACCAGAACGGCTTTCGCAGTAAAACTCTGCGACCCTTCTCTTATCCGCTCTAACATAATCAGGACTTCCTTCAATCGCTCATTTTAACGGTGCAGTATTATATCTAAACCGCTATAAATCGCATCCTTTAAAGCAAAAAATAACCCGAAGCGTCGGCTTCGGGTTACTCGTATCAACAAATAAAAAGCGCTTTAAAAAGCGCCTTTAATTAGTTTACTGCGTCTTTCAGAGCTTTACCGGCTTTGAAAGAAGGTACTTTAGCCGCAGCGATTTGAATAGTCTCGCCCGTTTGTGGGTTACGACCAGTGCGCGCAGAACGCTCGCGAACGCTGAAAGTACCGAAGCCAACCAATGCAACTTGGTCATCTTTTTTCAATGCTTCAGTTACTGCGTCGATCATTGAATCCAATGCACGACCCGCAGCAGCTTTAGAGATATCTGCACCTGCAGCGATTTTATCAATTAACTGAGACTTGTTCACAGTATCATCCCCTTCGATTGTTATTATCAAATTTCCGTGGTTCCATTCGGATTTTTAAATGGTCCGAATTTGTTATATCAAGCTTAGTTACTATCTTCAACACCATTTTCCGAACGATGTGACCATAGAAGCTACCCGGCAACTGATTACAACACCGGTATAAGCTTTAAACCTTAGGCTACCACAGTCGTAACAATTGAAAACCCTTTTTTGCTAAATTTTTAACGAAAAAATGCGGTCTGTAGAGCAATTACCCCGCTCGAGACCGCATTTGTCCGTTTCTATACCAAAAAACTGAGTTAAAAATTAAGCATTTGTTGGGTTACGTTCCAACGCCACCTCGAGTACCTCGTCAATCCATTTTACGGGTTGAATCTTGAGATCTTGCTTGACGTTATCTGCAATTTCTTTCAGATCGCGCTCATTATCTTTTGGAATTAACACATGCTTGATGCCACCGCGGTGCGCGGCTAACAGCTTTTCTTTCAAGCCACCAATCGCCAACACTTCGCCACGCAATGTGATCTCGCCGGTCATAGCCACCTCAGAACGCACAGGGATCTTTGTCAACGATGACACTAATGCGGTCACCATAGCGATACCTGCGCTCGGGCCGTCTTTAGGTGTCGCGCCTTCCGGCACGTGCACATGAATATCACGTTTCTCATGGAAATCTTCCGCAATGCCTAATTTATCAGCACGGCTTCTGACCACCGTGAGTGCGGTCTGAATAGACTCTTGCATGACATCGCCAAGCGACCCGGTCGAAGTAATCTTGCCTTTACCCGCGACGTTGGTGGCTTCAATTGTTAACAAGTCACCGCCCACTTCTGTCCATGCGAGACCTGTGACCTGACCAATTTGGTTGGCCTCTTCCGCTTTACCGTAATCAAAGCGCTGCACACCCAAGAAATCACTGAGGTTGTCTTGGTTAATCGTCACTTTAGTGATGGATTTATCTAGCAAAATCGTCTTAACCGCTTTACGGCATAAGCGCGAAAGCTCGCGCTCTAAGTTACGTACGCCCGCTTCGCGGGTGTAATAACGAATGATGCCGAGAATCGCGCTATCTTCAACGTCAATCTCTTTCTTCTTCAGCCCATTACGATCAATTTGCTTAGGTAACAAGTGACGTTTCGCAATGTTGAGTTTCTCATCTTCGGTATAACCCGATAAACGAATCACCTCCATGCGGTCCAGTAACGGCGCTGGAATATTCATGCTATTTGACGTCGCAACAAACATCACATCAGATAAGTCATAATCGACTTCCATGTAATGATCGTTGAAATTAACGTTCTGCTCGGGATCTAAGACTTCCAACAACGCTGACGCCGGATCGCCTCGCATATCTGACGACATCTTGTCGATTTCATCAAGCAAGAACAATGGATTACGTACACCCACTTTTGACATCTTTTGAATTAACTTGCCTGGCATAGAACCGATATATGTTCGACGATGACCGCGTATCTCAGCTTCATCACGCACGCCGCCTAGCGCCATGCGTACGTACTTACGCCCCGTCGCTTTGGCAATCGATTGACCCAACGATGTTTTACCAACACCGGGTGGGCCCACCAAACAAAGAATCGCGCCCTTTACTTTGGATGTGCGTTGTTGAACGGCAAGATACTCAATAATACGTTCTTTGACTTTCTCTAGACCATAGTGGTCTTCGTCCAAGATACGCTCAGCATTGCCTAAATCTTTCTTAATGCGTGACTTTTTCTTCCACGGGATGGATACCATCCAGTCAATATAGCCCCGCACAACGGTCGCTTCCGCAGACATCGGCGACATCATCTTCAGCTTAGAAAGCTCCGCCTCGACTTTTTCACGGGCCTCCGCAGGCATGTGTGCATCGTCGATTTTTTGCTGCAATTGTTCAAACTCGTCAACACCACCTTCGCTTTCGCCAAGCTCTTTCTGAATGGCTTTCATTTGCTCATTCAGATAA
>NZ_DEYI01000072.1:0-4392 GCF_002364475.1 Idiomarina sp. UBA3162 | reverse complement strand
GCTTTCATTTGCTCATTCAGATAATACTCGCGTTGGCTTTTCTCCATTTGCTTTTTAACCCGACTGCGGATGCGCTTCTCGACTTGTAAAATGTCGATTTCGCTTTCCATTAATGCCATCAAATATTCAAGGCGCTCGCGTACGTCGGTAATTTCTAAGATATGTTGCTTGTCAGCGAGTTTCAGTGGCATATGCGCGGCCATGGTGTCAGCCAAGCGGTCACACTCATCAATTCCCGACAACGACGTTAATACCTCAGGCGGAATTTTCTTGTTGAGTTTTACATAGCCTTCAAACTGATTCATTGCAGAACGAACCAGCACTTCTTCTTCTTTCTCCGGCAAGCTTTCCGATGCTAAATAATGAATGCTCGCCTGAAAATATTCGTCACTGTCCTTGAGTTGATCGAGCTCAGCGCGCTGCTGACCCTCAACCAACACTTTGACGGTGCCATCGGGTAGCTTCAGCAATTGTAAAATACTCGCTACCGTGCCCACACGATAAATATCCTCTTCCGTCGGCTCATCGACTGAAGCATCTTTCTGGGCTGCTAAAAATACGCGTTTGTCACCGTCCATAGCTGCTTCTAAACAACGAATGGACTTTTCGCGACCCACAAATAGTGGGATTACCATATGGGGGTAAACCACTACGTCACGTAATGGGAGAACAGGCATATCTAGTTGCTCTGTACGTTCTTCGCTCATCAAATTCTCCTGACCTTAGTTCTATCTTTAATATGTGGTCTATATGGCAAAGTTCAACGGTTTGCATAAAAAAAGGGCCAAAACGGCCCTTTTTGTCAACTTTGGGCTGAACACACCCGCTTATTCGCCTGATGCGTGTTTTTCATCCGATTGATTTGAATAAATTAAAATAGGGTCTGATTCGCCAGCCACTACTGATTCATCCAATACAACCTTAGATACGCCTTCAATTGAAGGAAGATCATACATGGTGCTTAATAACACGCCTTCTACGATAGAACGTAGGCCGCGAGCACCGGTTTTACGGTTCATCGCTTTCTTAGCGATAGCACGTAATGCATCTTCGCGGAACTCAAGCTCGACGTCTTCCATTTCAAACAATGCAGCGTATTGTTTTGTAAGGGCGTTTTTCGGCTCACGTAAAATCTCAACGAGCGCGTCTTCATTCAGTTCATCCAGTGTTGCCACGACGGGTAAGCGTCCAATAAACTCAGGAATCAAACCGTAGCGAACCAAATCCTCTGGCTCAACTTGGCTGATGATTTCACTTTGAGCCGCGCTGTTAGGGCTTTTCACTTGTGCGCCAAAACCAATGCCCGTGCCCGTTGCTAGACGTTGTTCGATCACTCGCTCAAGACCGGCAAAAGCACCACCACAAACAAACAAGATTTTAGACGTATCGACCTGCAAAAACTCCTGCTGTGGGTGTTTGCGTCCGCCTTGAGGCGGTACAGAGGCAACCGTGCCCTCAATTAACTTCAACAGGGCTTGTTGCACCCCTTCACCACTGACATCACGGGTAATTGAGGGGTTCTCAGACTTACGAGAAATTTTATCAATTTCATCAATGTAGACGATACCGCGCTCTGCTTTCTCGACGTCATAGTCACATTTTTGCAGTAGCTTTTGGATGATATTTTCAACATCCTCACCAACGTAACCCGCTTCTGTTAATGTCGTCGCATCAGCCATGGTAAATGGAACATCCAAGAATCGCGCCATCGTCTCAGCGAGAAACGTTTTACCTGACCCCGTTGGACCAATCAGCAAAATATTACTTTTACCAAGTTCAACGTCATCTTTGCCCTTACCTGCGTTGCGCAAACGTTTGTAGTGGTTATAAACCGCTACTGACAACACTTTCTTGGCACGCTCTTGACCGATGACATAGTCATCCAAGTGCTTACGGATTTCTTTTGGCACAGGGAGCTTATCGTGATCCGGTGCTGCGGCAATATTTTGAATCTCTTCTTTCAAAATATCGTTACACAAATCAACGCACTCATCACAAATAAACACCGAAGGCCCAGCGATCAGCTTCTTCACTTCGTGCTGGCTTTTGCCGCAAAAAGTACAATAAAGTGGCTTATCACCGTCGCCTTGCGTTTTATCGGTCATTCGACTCTCCTACTACTCTTCGCCACGCTTGTTCAAAATGCCGTCAACTAAGCCATAGTCGACCGCTTCGGGCGCAGTCAAGAAATGGTCACGGTCAGTATCACGTGCCACTTTCTCATAATCTTGTCCGGTATTCTCAGCTAACATACGGTTTAGACGCTCTTTCAGATCCAAGATTTGTTTCGCATGAATCTCGAAATCTGACGCTTGCCCTTGGAAACCGCCCAGTGGCTGGTGAATCATTACGCGCGAATTCGGCAGGCAATAACGTTTACCTTGTGCTCCCCCTGCTAACAGGAATGCGCCCATGCTAGCTGCTTGGCCCATGCACACAGTACTGACGTCGGGCTTGATAAAGCGCATCGTGTCATAAATCGCCATACCTGCTGTTACCACACCGCCCGGTGAATTGATGTAGAGGTAAATGTCTTTATCAGGATTGTCTGATTCCAAAAATAATAATTGGGCAACAATCAAATTAGCCATGTGGTCTTCGACCTGTCCACAGCAGAAAATGACACGCTCTTTTAACAGTCGCGAGTAAATATCGTAGGAACGTTCACCTTTTGAGGTTTGCTCCACGACCATCGGGACGAGCTGTGCCATGGGATCCTGAATATCGTTAGACATGAATGATAAAGCTCCTAATAAGAAAAAGGCTCGTATGAGTTACATACGAGCCATTAAACCAAGCACAGACAGAGCTCGTCAAGGGCTCCGTCGATTTATCCGTACGGATAGATTATTGCTTAGGGTTCATGATGTCATCGAAGCTCGCTTTCTTCTCAGTCACTTTCGCTTGCTCAAGTACAAACTCAACCGCTTGTTCTTCAAGTGCAACGTTGCGAATCTGCTGCATCATGTCGTTGTTTGACTTGTAGTACTCGATGACTTCTTGCGGGTCTTCGTAGGCTGAAGCGGCGTTAGCGATGATGGTATCAACGCGCTCGTCTTCTGCTTTCATTTCGTTAGTGCGGATAACTTCGCCTAACAAAAGACCCACTTTAACGCGTTCTTTCGCTTGTTCTTCGAACAGCTCAGCTGGTAAGTCAGGCATTTGCTCTGCATTGCCGCCAAAACGTTGTGCTGCTTGCTTACGCAATGCGTCGATTTCTTGATCGATCATCGCTTTTGGCAGCTCAACTTCGTTTTGTTCAACGATGCCTTTCAATACTTGCTCTTTTACCTTGCTTTTAACCGTGTTGCTCAATTCGCGTTCCATATTTTTGCGAACTTCAGCTTTCAGCGCGTCAACACCGCCTTCTTTCACACCGAACAAAGCAACGAACTCGTCGTTAAGCTCTGGCAACTCGCGCTCTTCAACTTTCTTCGCCGTTACAGCAAACTGTGCTTCTTTGCCTTTCAGGTTTTCCGCATGGTAATCCTCAGGGAAGGTCACCTCGATGGTTTTCTCTTCGCCTGCTTTAATACCTTTGATTTGGTCTTCAAAACCAGGGATCATGCGGCCTTCACCCAATTCGAGTGCAAAGTCAGACGCTTTACCGCCTTCAAATTCTTCACCGTCAATTGAGCCAACGAAGTCCATGGTTACACGGTCACCATCTTTTGACTTACGCTTAACTTCTTTCCAGCCTGCGTGTTGCTTACGCAAAGTCTCTAGCATGCTATCGACATCCGCATCAGTGACTTCAACGGCTGGCTTTTCAATTTCGATCTTGTCGAGGTTTTTAACCTCAACTTCTGGGTATACTTCAAAAGTTGCAGTGAACTCCAGGTCTTGACCTGGTTCGTTAACTTTAGGCTCGATCGCCGGTGCACCTGCAGGGTTAATTTTTTCCTGCATGATTGCTTCGTAGTATTTGCTCTGCATTACGCCAGAAGCGGCACGAGAGCGTGCTTCGCGACCAAATAGCTTCTGCAATACGTGTGGAGGAATTTTTCCCTTACGGAATCCATTCACACGGCGGTGACGGTATTCTTCTTTTAATAAACGTTTTACTTCGTTATCAATAACGTCCGCCGGTACCGTAATCGTCACACGACGTTCTAAACCTTGTGTTGTCTCTACAGAAACCTGCATTGCCTTTTTACCTCGGTTTCAATCAGTGAAGTGTTGCCTGCCTTTAAAAGCTAACTTAGTTCACACCCGTTGAATGTAATCCAAGCCACTTTAACGCAAACAACGGCGTTATCCTTTAAAAATGACGCAACATTATAGCGAGTCGGAGGCGAATAGTCGAGAGTGAATTCTGAAGTGCTGACGCAGACAGGAACAATGATTAGTATTTATTCAGTTGAAGCGTGGTCGGCGAGACTGGATTCGAAC
>NZ_DEYI01000107.1:0-4965 GCF_002364475.1 Idiomarina sp. UBA3162 | reverse complement strand
GTACGAGTGCATTCTGTGCGCTTGTTGCTCAACTTCGTGCCCATCATTCTGGTGGAACCCAGACAAGTTTATCGGTCCTGCCGGTTTGTTGCATGCATACCGCTTCTTGATCGATAGTCGTGACACGGCGACTGAACAACGTCTCGATGACCTTGACGATGCCTTCAGTGTGTTCCGTTGCCACGGCATCATGAACTGTGTGAATGTTTGTCCTAAAGGGTTGAACCCAACCAAGGCAATCGGTCACATTAAATCGATGTTGCTGAGCCGTGCAGTTTAATTGCAGCGTCTTAGCAAGAAATCGTTATAATTGATGCTGAAGATGGCCATCCGGCTCACGGATGGCTATTTCTTATAGTTTGAACAAATTGAGTGTGAAGGATACGCAATGCAAGAGGGTGTAATGCGTGAATGGCTAGAATCATCGCATCTAGCCGGAGGCAATATCGCTTATATCGAACAAATGTTCGAAGCTTACCTCGATGATCCTACTGCAGTGAGTGATGAGTGGCGAAATATGTTCGACTCATTGCCAACCAATGACCATGCAGTAGATGCTAAATTAAGTGACGTACGGGAGCAGTTTCGTACGCTTGCTAAGAATAAACTCAAGCAAGCTGGCGGTCAGTCGTCAGTAGCGGATCAGAAACAAGTACGCGTTTTACAGCTCATTAATGCATACCGTTTTCGTGGTCATCAACACGCTAACCTCGATCCTCTTGGCTTGTGGAAACAAGAAGAGGTACCCGACCTTTCACTTGCTTTTCATGACTTAACTAAAGACGATTTGGACCGTGAGTTCAATGTAGGTTCGCTAGCCGTTGGCAGCGAAACGATGAAGCTCAAGGATATTCACAAAGCGTTAGAAGATATTTATTGTGGCCCGATTGGTGCAGAATATATGCACATCGTGTCGACAGAGGAAAAACGTTGGATTCAGCAGCGCTTAGAAGGTGTCCGCGGTAAGCCAAGCTTTGATAAAGAGCAGCAGACCGGCATCTTACGTGAATTGACTGCTGCCGACGGTCTAGAAAAATACCTGGGCTCTAAGTTTCCAGGTGCTAAGCGTTTCTCACTCGAAGGTGGCGATAGCTTAGTTCCACTATTGAAGTCGTTAATTCGTCGCTCGGGCGAGCAGGGCACGCAAGAGGTGGTCATTGGTATGGCCCACCGGGGTCGTCTAAACGTCCTAGTCAACGTGCTCGGTAAAAAACCACAAGATTTATTTGATGAGTTCGCCGGCAAACATGCGGCCAACAAAGGTTCAGGTGATGTTAAATATCACATGGGCTTCTCGTCAGATTTTGCAACGCCCGGTGGCGATGTTCACTTGGCGCTAGCCTTTAACCCATCACACTTAGAAATCGTTAATCCAGTGGTTATGGGCTCGGTGCGCGCGCGCATGGATCGTTTACAAGATCCTAAAGGCGATAAAGTATTGCCGATAACCATTCATGGGGATGCGGCAATCGCTGGTCAAGGTATCGTACAAGAGACATTTAACATGTCTAAAACGCGTGCTTATCAGGTAGGCGGATCTGTACGTGTCGTGGTGAATAACCAAGTTGGCTTTACCACATCTAAGCAAGAAGACGCGCGTTCAACGCAGTACTGTACTGATATTGCGAAAATGGTCCAAGCACCGATTTTCCATGTTAACGCAGATGACCCTGAAGCCGTGGTCTTTGTAACGCAATTAGCATTGGATTTCCGCAATACCTTTAAACGTGACGTTGTAATCGACTTGGTGTGTTACCGCCGCCACGGTCACAACGAAGCAGATGAGCCAAGTGCTACGCAGCCACTGATGTATGCGAAAGTGAAAAAGCACCCAGTGCCGCGTGAAATCTACGCGGAGCGTTTGTCAAAGGCCAATGTGGTCAGTGAGGATGACGCGAAACAGTGGGTACAAGATTACCGTGATGCGTTAGATAAAGGCGAAGTCGTTGTTGAAGAACACCGTCCGATGCGTAAGCACTCGGTCGATTGGAGCCCATACGTGGGCAACGATTGGGACGTCGACTATGACTATAAAGTGTCAAAATCGACGCTCGCGACACTGGGTGAGAAGATTGCTCAGTATCCAGAAGAACATAAGCTGAACTCTCGCGTTGCCAAGGTTTATCAAGAACGCATGAAAATGGCCAAAGGCGATAAGCCGATGGACTGGGGTTTTGCAGAAACCTTAGCTTATGCCACCTTGTTAGATAAGGGTATCCATATCCGTTTGACGGGTCAGGACTCGGGTCGTGGTACGTTCTTCCATCGTCATGCCGTGTTGCATAACCAAAAAGATGCGTCGACTTACATGCCATTGAATCACATTAAAGATGATCAAGGTGTGGTAGAAATCTACGACTCGGTGTTATCGGAAGCGGCTGTAGTGGCGTTCGAATATGGCTATGCGACCGCTGAACCTAAGTCGTTGGTGATGTGGGAAGCCCAGTTTGGTGACTTTGCCAACGGTGCCCAAGTTGTGGTTGATCAGTTCTTAAGCTCGGGTGAGCAGAAGTGGGGTCGTTTATGTGGTTTGACTTTATTGCTGCCGCACGGCTACGAGGGACAAGGTCCAGAACATTCTTCTGCACGCCTTGAACGTTTCTTGCAGTTGTCAGCTGATCATAACTGGTCAGTTTGTGTACCAACGACACCTGCGCAAGTGTTCCATATGATTCGTCGTCAGCAATTGCGTCCGGTGCGCCGTCCGCTCGTAGTGATGACACCTAAATCGTTACTACGTCACCCATTAGCTATCTCTGAAATGAGTGACTTAGAGAATACCGGCTTCCAAAATGCCATCGCTGAAATTGATGACTTGGATCCGAAAAAAGTAAAACGCGTGGTCTTGTGTTCAGGTAAAGTTTACTATGATCTGTTACAAGAACGCCGTAAACGCGAACAAGATGATGTGGCTATTATCCGTATCGAACAGCTTTATCCGTTCCCTGCGGAAGAAGTCGCAGAGATTATGAAAGATTATCAGCACGTCAAAGATTTTGTTTGGTGTCAGGAAGAGCCCCAGAACCAAGGTGCTTGGTACAGCAGCCAACATAACTTCTGGGCGGCTATTCCATCAGGTGCTCAATTAACCTATCGCGGCAGAGCCGCATCAGCTGCTCCGGCAGTCGGTTATTTATCTGAGCACAATAAACAGCAACAAAAACTCGTTGACGAAGCGCTAACCATTAAATAGGTGAAGATGAACCATGGCGATTGATATTAAAGTTCCTCAATTACCCGAATCTGTTGCCGATGCCACCATCGCAACTTGGCACGTAAAACCAGGTGACAAAGTGTCGCGTGACCAGAATCTGGTTGACATCGAAACCGATAAGGTAGTGCTCGAAGTTGTCGCTGAAGCCGATGGCGTCATTGGCGAAATCATTGCTGACGAAGGCACCACGGTGACTGCTGAAGAAGTGATTGGCAAAATCGAAGAAGGCGCGGGTGACGATAGCAACGACGATAGCGATAGCAAAGATTCGGCTAAAGAAGATAAGAAAGAAGAAAGTTCGTCAAAAGACGACAATGCTTCTGAGAAATCTGGCTCGGGCGAAAAAATTGAAGTCAAAGTACCGCAGTTACCTGAATCTGTCTCTGATGCAACGATTGCAACTTGGCATGTGAAAGCAGGCGACGCTGTTAAGCGCGACCAAAACCTTGTCGATATTGAAACTGACAAAGTGGTACTTGAAGTTGTCGCTCCAGCGGACGGTGTATTAGCTGAAATCACTCAAGATGAAGGCGCTACTGTTGGTGCTGATGACGTAATTGGTACGGTTGAAGCAGGTGCTTCTGTATCAGGCTCTTCTGACAAAGCTTCAACAAAATCTGAAGACACTTCAGCTGAGCAGAAAGATGAAGGCGACAGCGAAGTCGCAGGGCCCGCTGTGCGTCGCTTGTTAGGCGAGCATGGTTTGAAGCCGAGTGACGTAAAAGGTACCGGCAAAGGTGGTCGTGTGACCAAAGAAGACGTTGAGAAACACGTTAAAGGACAACAGTCTAAGTCAAGCTCTAGCAGCAACCAGAGTGCGTCTCAGCAGCCGCAAGCGGCGGGTGACCGTGATCAAAAACGTGTGCCGATGACACGTTTACGTAAACGTATCGCGGAGCGCTTATTACAAGCTAAGAACGACACGGCAATGTTGACGACGTTCAATGAAATCAACATGAAGCCGATTATGGACCTTCGTAAAAAGTACAAAGATGTGTTTGAAGAAACACACGGTACACGCTTAGGTTTCATGGGCTTTTACGTTAAAGCGGTCACAGAAGCATTAAAACGCTTCCCTGATGTCAACGCATCAATTGACGGTGATGATATCGTTTATCACAATTTCTTCGATGTAAGCATCGCGGTTTCAACACCACGCGGGTTGGTAACGCCTGTGTTACGTGATACTGACAAAATGTCGATCGCAGACATGGAAAACGGTATCCGTGACTTGGCTATCAAAGGACGTGATGGAAAACTCACATTGGAAGAAATGCAGGGCGGAAACTTCACAATCACCAACGGTGGTGTGTTTGGTTCACTGCTTTCAACGCCTATTTTGAACCCACCACAAAGCGCGATTTTGGGTATGCACAAAATCCAAGAACGCCCCATGGTGGTGGATGGTAAAATTGAGATCTTGCCAATGATGTATTTGGCACTGTCTTATGACCACCGTATTATCGACGGCAAACAATCGGTTGGCTTTTTAGTCACGGTTAAAGAGCTGTTGGAAGATCCTCAACGTCTTATCCTGGATATCTAAAGACGCTGAGCACTCAGCCGTAAGTTGGATTCCAGCTTACGGCTGTTATTTTTGCGCCGTACGCGTTAGAATTCGGCGCGGTATTCGGGTAGGCAGCATTTCGCTGCTTTTGTTGTTTCAACGAATCGGAAGAGCATCATGAATTTGCATGAGTATCAGGGTAAACAACTCTTTAAAGAGTTTGGTTTGCCAGTATCTGAAGGTT
>NZ_DEYI01000029.1:16445-37592 GCF_002364475.1 Idiomarina sp. UBA3162 | reverse complement strand
CGCGCCCATAGCGTCAAATTCCATACCGAGCGTCCAGTGCAGTTCCTCACCACCACCTGCAAATACGCGGTCTTGCTTACCAAACTGGATAAGCTCAAGTGCATGACCTATACAGTGCGCAGAAGTCGCGCAGGCTGAACTGATTGAGTAGTTCGTGCCTTTGATTTTAAAAGGTGTCGCCAAACAGGCCGAGGTGGTCGATGCCATGCAGCGCGGCACCATGTAAGGTCCTACGCGTTTAACACCGCGTTCGCGGAGCGTATCTGCAGCAGCAACTTGATGCTCACCCGATGCGCCACCCGAGCCCACGACAAGACCTGTACGTGGATTAGACACTTCTTCTTCGCTCAAACCCGCGTCTTCGATAGCTTGATGCATCGCGATGTAGGCGTAAGCTGCCGAGTCACCCATGAAACGTAAAGCTTTACGATCGATGTGGTCTTTAACGTCTAAACGCACAGGACCCCAAACTTGGCAACGCAGCCCCATTTCGGCAAAGGATTCTGAACGCTCAATGCCCGACTTACCGGTGCGTAGCGATTCAAGGACTTCTTTCTGATTCGTTCCGATACTCGATACAATACCGAGTCCGGTAATCACAGCTCTTCTCATTACTTATTCCTGTATTGGCGATGGGCCGATAAATTAAAATTTTTCTTATGTTGTATGGTAACGAACAACGGGTCAACAGGTGGTCTGCTTTGTTTAAAATTTTTCTTGCCAACCCTAGCGACGTCAATGACTCGATGTAAACTCATCAACTATTCGATTCAAAGTTGTTATTATAGCGACCATTGAGTAAGAATTCATGGTGTTAAGCATGCCAAATCATGCAAAAATTCAATTTAATGAGGCCGGCGTCCCCGTCTCGCAAGCATTTGACGACATTTACTTTTCTGTCGACAGTGGTATCGATGAAAGCCGATACGTATTTCTCAGACATAATGGATTACCGGAACGTTGGGCTAGCTTGCCAGTTCATTATGACTTTGTTGTGACAGAAACGGGTTTTGGCACGGGTCTGAATTTCTTGCTCACTTGGCTTAATTTTCGCGCTCATGCACAACCTTGTACACGTCTGCACTTTGTCACTGTAGAAAAGTACCCGCTGAGTAAACAGCAGTTAGCGCAAGCTCTCACCACATTGCCTGAGGTCGCCGAAGTGGCTGATGAGTTAATCGCTCACTATCCTGCGACGGAAACAGGTTGTCATCGCTTGATTTTTGACCAGGGTCGAGTGGTATTAGACTTATGGATTGGCGATGTTGAGACGATCTTAGAAGAGTGGCAAAGTTGTTTAACAGCGCGGGTTGATGCCTGGTTCCTTGATGGTTTTGCGCCAGCAAAGAATCCAGCGATGTGGCAGTCAGCCCTGTTCGAAACCATGGCACAAAGCGCTCATCGCGATACGACCTTTGCCACCTTTACCGCGGCCGGAGTGGTCAAACGCGGACTCGGTGAAGCCGGGTTCACAATTAATAAAGTTAAAGGTTTTGGTCGTAAACGTGAAATGCTCTGCGGTCACTTTCCCAGCCAAACGGTAAAAGCCAATCGCAATTTAACTCCGGTTACCGTGGTCGGCGGTGGTATCGCCAGCGCCTGTTTGACGCAGGCGCTGCACCAACGCAATATTCCCTGCCGTGTTATCAGCCAAGGTAAAGCTGATGGCGCATCAGGTAATCCACAAGGTGCCGTATACCCACTCCTACACGCCGAACGCACGCCATTGAGTCGATTCTACTTGCAGGCAACATCCACCGCGCTGAGCTATTACACGCCTTGGCGTGAGCGCTATTGGTTTGCCTCAGGCGTGCTGCAACCCGCATTTAATAATGCGCGTATCGAACGCATGAATAAGGTCACAGCATGTGACTACAGCGAAGCTACAGTACAGTCACTCACGTCAGAGCACAGTTCATCAGCCGCCCACCTTGCGGTAGAACAACCCAGTTTGCTATATCCCAGTGCGGGCTGGCTTAACCCTGCGGGCTTCGTGCGCACCTTGTTTGAATACCATCAGCCCGAATGGATTAGTGATACCGTCAAGCGTATGACTATCGTTCAAGACAAGGCTTCAAACCCGAGCTGGAACATCGTAGGCACGCATGCTGAATATACAACGGCACGGGTTGTGCTAGCGGCCGGGCATCACTCGGCTGAGCTTATCGATACGCCACTTAAAATAAAACCGGTCAAAGGACAGATATCGATGGTACGTGCATCGGCTGAAACGGCGCAATTAACCACGGTGCTATGTTACAAAGGCTATATGGTGCCTGCTCAGCAGGGAGAACACTGTATCGGCGCAACGTTTGAACGCGATCAAGCCGATTTGAGCAGCTCATCAACGGCCGATGAGGCGAACTGTGAATCGCTGGCCAATTGCGCTCAACAAGCTTGGAGTAAAGATTTAACGGTAACAGGCCATCGCGTTAGCGTACGGGCCACTACACCTGACCATCAACCTGCAGCAGGGCTGTTGCAACCGGGATTGATGCTGTTTAGCGGATTAGGATCGCGCGGATTAACTTCGGCTCCGGTGCTCGCCGAGTTACTCGCCGAACAATTGAGTGGCGGAATCGTACCGTTAACAAAAGACGCGCGGTCGCGTGTGCAACCACAACGCCTGATGACATAAGTTAAACGCTACGAACCACGGTGTCGAGCTGCTCAACTAGATTATTGACGTGCGTTTGGTCTGCGGGTGCGAGTTCATGTTTAGCTTGCTCCACAGCGGCTTTCAAATTAGGGATAATGGCCTGCGCATCGGTTTCATCGTTCATTTCCATGCGGGCAACAACGAGGTCAAAATGGCCTCGTAGATAGCCACTCGCAAACAATTCGTCATCGGTTCCGTCGACATACACTTGATCGAAGACACTTTCTAACTGCTCTATTACCGCATTAAACGACATCAAATCACCTTTTTTCGCATTACTGAGACGTTATTTTAACGATGTTTTTGCTACAATGCACCCATCGAAACTATCCAACGAGGTTGTTATGTCGTTGCAAATCGGCCTGTTTTATGGCTCAACTACCTGCTATACAGAAATTGCCGCTGAAAAAATTCAGCAAGCCATTGGCGAAGACATTGTCTCGATATTTGACATTAAAGACACACCGCTAAAAGAGGCAGAGCAGTTCGATATCCTTATTTTAGGCATATCGACATGGGACTTTGGCGAGCTTCAGGAAGATTGGGAAAGTCACTGGGACGATATTACGCCGCTCAATTTAAAAGGCAAAATCGTCGCGCTTTATGGTATGGGTGATCAAGAAGGCTATACCGACTGGTTTCAGGACGCCCTCGGCATGTTGCATGATGCCATTGCCGACAAAGGCTGCAAGCGCATTGGTTTTTGGCCTAATCAAGGCTATGACTTTGCAGCCTCTAAGGCACTCACCGACGATGAGCAGTACTTCGTCGGTTTATCCCTTGACGAAGACACGCAGTACGACTTATCTGAAGAACGTATCGAGCAGTGGACAACACAAATTCTCGAAGAAATAGCTGATCAACTATAACGACAAGAAGGAAGCCAACATGCGAAATTTTATTCGCGTTGTATGGGTCAGTATTGCGTTGCTACAAGCAAGTATAGCAACAGCTGCGACTGAACCGACCCCGAGTGTTGCAGAGTTCACACAATCGATGGAAAAGGCAGAAGGCTTTTTTGATCTTTATCACGATAGCCAACACGGTAAATACTATCTTTTTGTGCCTCACACCGAAAACTCATTTATTTTTCAGACCAGCTTGCCGTGGGGGTTAGGTTCGAATGATGTCGGCCTTGATCGGGGTCAACTGGGACAAACTCAACTGGCTCACTTTAAAGTACAAGGTCAACGAGTTTTATTAGTTGCTGAGAATACCCAATACCGCGCGGGTGATAAAAACCCAGCGGAGCATGCGAGTGTGCAGCAAGCTTTTGCCGATAGCACGCTGTTTGGATTTGACGCTGTCGCATCAAGTGAAGACGGGGTATTAATCGATTACACGCCATTTTTAATGACTGATGTTCACGGAGTGAGTGAGCGCTTACAACAAACGGGGCAAGGTCAATATAGTATCGACAATAGCCGCTCCGTCATTTATCCCGCTCGATCTAAGAGCTTTCCTGATAACACCGAGCTAGAAGCAACAGTCACTTTTGTAGGCCAAGGTAAAGGGCAATACGTAAACACCATTTTACCTAATGCCGATGCAATGACGTTGCATTTGCATCATTCCTTTATCCGTTTACCCGATAACAATTATCGTCCGCGTGCCTTTGCTCCTAATAGTGGTTTCTGGGCACAAACCCATTACGACTATTCGGCACCTTTAGGTGAGTCCATCGCGCAACGTGTCATTCCGCGTCATCGTTTAGCAAAAAAGGATCCGATCGCTTCGAGTAGTGCTCCACAACAGCCTATCACCTACTATCTTGATCCGGGCGCGCCAGAGCCCGTGAAATCGGCTTTACTTGAGGGCGCGTCATGGTGGGCACAAGCATTTGCAGCAGCCGGCTATGAAAACGCGTTTCAAGTAAAAATGTTGCCCGCTGACGCCGATCCCATGGACGTGCGTTACAACGTAATTCAGTGGGTACACCGAGCCACTCGAGGCTGGTCGTATGGTTCCTCAGTCATCGATCCGCGTACCGGAGAAATCATCAAAGGCCACGTTACGCTGGGTTCTTTGCGCGTGCGTCAAGATATGAAAATCGCTGAGGGTTTAATAGGCCCGTTCAACAAAGAAAATAGCGAAGAACTCAAAGAAAAAATCGAGCAAATGGCACTAGCACGGATTCGCCAGCTAAGCGCCCACGAAGTCGGACACACGCTCGGGATCGCACATAACTTTGCGGCGAGCACTGACAACCGCGCGTCAGTGATGGACTACCCACATCCACTCGTGACACTTACAACAGACGGTGAAGTCAGTCTCAATGATGCTTATGATACCGGGATAGGTGAGTGGGATAAGCAAGTTGTCGCATACGGTTACAGCGATTTCGGCGGTATGCCAAGTGAGCAAGAGCAACTCGACCGCATTTTACAGCAAAATAAATCGCTCGGTTTAAGCTTCATTTCCGATCGCGACGCCCGCCCCGTCGGTGGCGCTCACCCGACAGCTCATTTATGGGATAACGGCAGTGATGCGGTGACCGAGCTCGAACGGCTGCTCAACGTGCGTAAGCAAGTGCTCAATAACTTTGGCCAGCATCAGCTACCTTCTGACGCTGCACTCAGTGAGTTGCAAGAAGTGTTCGTGCCAATTTATCTACTGCACCGTTATCAAACCGAAGCCGCCGTAAAATGGCTAGGAGGCGTTAACTACCAGTATTACATCAATGATCAAAAGCCAAACGATTACGGCCCTGTCAGCCCAGCCGCGCAGAAGCGCGCGCTCGATCAACTGATTGAAACCGTGCGCGCAGATACAGTGCGAGTGCCACGAAGCATTGAAAAATTGTTAGTACCGCTGGCTTACGGCTATTCTGATAATCGTGAACGATTTGAGGGCCGAACCGGGTTGATACCGGATCCTGTGAGCATGGCGGCAAGTGCTTCGGGCTTTAGCTTATCGCTGATATTTAATCCGCAGCGTCTGAACCGCTTAAGTCAGCAACACGCGATTAAGAGTGAAGTCCCCTCACCTGTTGCTGTGGTGAATACACTATTTAATACCCTACTTGAAGACTGGCAGGCTCAGCCTGACGACCCTGTGAGCCAACGCGTGCTTGTGACGGCAGCCAATGCACTTGTCGAAACCATGCAAGATGAGAGCGTTGCCCCCGAGGTTCGTCTAGCATTGCGTAACGCGACTGCGACACTCGTGGACAAGCTAAAGGGTCATGTGGTGGTCGAAGCCCTCGCTGAGCAGCTTGACCATTACCTAACTGAAGGTCAGTGGCCTGCGGGATATGCGCCAGCGGCCCTACCGCCCGGCTCTCCAATCTAAGCAATCGATCGATGGACAAAAAAACGGCGCATAACGATGCGCCGTTTTTTTAATCAATAAGTATTAACTTTCGAAGTTAAACTCATCCAGTTCTTCTTTCGTTTTACCATGAGGTGTCGGTTGACGGGTCTCTGGGTCAATATGAACGAAAACAATATCGTCAGCAGTACAGATATTTTGCTTGGTGTGTTTATTTCTAACCACACAGGTAATATTGAGTGACGTGCGACCTGCCGATTTAACTTGCAAACCAAACTCCACTACATCACCTTGGAAAGCTGAGGTTTCGAAAGTAATCGCGCCAATGTGTTTAGTCACCAAACTTTTAGCCCCGAGTTGGCAACTGGCAAAAATATAGGCCTCTTCATCGATCCACTCGAGGATACGACCACCGAATAAAGAACCAGCAAAGTTAAGATCATTAGGCATGACCAAACGGCGAGATAAAAAGCGCATAGCGACTCCTCAACAGTTTAAGTTCGTTTCAGAGTCGCTAGTATAACCTATTATTGCTTCAACGTTTGTTGAAAAAAGTTGGCAATGAGTTGATAACGATGAATACGCGTATTCTTTCCGTTAAGCGAGTGTTTTTTACCTGGATAGTTCATCATTTGAAACGGCTGCGCATTATCCTGTAACTGCTTATACAGCTTTGTGCTATGGGTGAATAGCACATTATCATCGGCCATACCGTGATAAATCATCAAGTCACCGCTCAAACCGTCCGTATAAGGAAATACCGACGCTTTCTCATACGCATCGCCCTGCTGTGGCATCCCCATATAGCGTTCAGTGTAATGCGTGTCGTATAGACGCCAATCGGTCACAGGCGCACCCGAAACGCCTGCGGCAAAGTACTCAGGCGCCTTAAACATCGCCATCAACGTCATGTAACCGCCGTAGCTGTGACCGTGAATGCCAATACGCTCAGGGTCGACATAATCCAACGTGCGCAAGAACTCGACACCGCGTATTTGATCGGCAATTTCAGGGGTGCCCATATTTTTATAAATAGGTGCCTCAAATGCTTTGCCACGATTAAACGAGCCTCGGTTATCCACACTAAACACGACGTAACCCTGCTGCGCCATATACTGTACTAGGTAATTACCCCAGCCTTTAGTCACGACCTGAGCGCCTGGACCACCGTAAACATAAACCATCACTGGGTAATGTTTAGTTGAGTCAAAGTTCGCTGGTTTAGTCAGTTGGTAGTATAAGGTTTGTCCATCTTCGGCCTCTAAGGTACCAAACTCTGGATACAACCAGTCGCGCCAGTATGGTTTTAATGGATGTTGTTCATCAATTTTGTTTTCTTTAAGCCAAGTCAGACGCTTACCTGTGGGGCCATTCAAACTGATTTGCGGCGGCTGTTGATAAGACTCGAATGTATCAACATATGAACTACCGTCCGCAGCAAACTGAATATGGTGCATCCCTTCGCGCTCGGTAATACGACTTGGCGTAGCCGGTGAGGTGGTATTCAATTGATTTCGATATAAATGCAGCTCAAGCGGTGACTTCTCGCGTCCAGTAAAATAAAACACCCCCGTCTTTTCATCGATAGCAGCGAGCTCGTCAACCTGCCAATCTCCCGAAGTCAGCTGACGAATTAATCCACCGTCGACGCGATACAGGTACAGGTGTTTGTAACCACTGCGCTCTGATCCCCAGATAAAATGCTTATTATCGTCAAGAAAGTACAAGTCATCGTTGAGGTTGACCCAGCTATCGCTGGTCTCGGTCAAAATAATGGCATCACTTTGGTCGTTAGCGTCGACGACATGTAAATCAAGTTTTTGTTGGTCTCGGCTCTGCCACTGATAACTGAAGCGCTGACTGTCTTTGAGCCACTTCACTCGCGCTAAATAACCGTCACCTAATGCGTCGAGACCTAGCCAAGCGATGGACGACTCTAGGTTCTTCTCATTATTGAAATCAATGTTCACGACGCCAAGGTCGACATTCACGTTTGGAGTGCCCGCAAAAGGATAACGCTGCTCGATCATGTCAATATGGTCCGCATAGATTTCGCTACGCACGGCAACATCAACGGGCGATTCATCGACCCGCGTCAAGGCGATTTTATGTTCGTCAGGCGCCCACCAGTAGCCTGTCATACGGTCAATTTCTTCTTGAGCAACAAACTCGGCCATGCCGTATTTAATCGTACCCGCGCCGGAGCTCGTTACGGCTTGTTCTTGACCCGTTTCTAGCGAGTATACATAAAGATTCTGCTCACGAATGTACGAAACGTAATGCCCTTGAGGCGAGAGCTTAGCATCGGTTTCAAACGCTTCGGTTTGGGTGATTTGACGCGCCTTACCGGTTGCTAATGAATAGTAGTAGACGTCGCCCGCAAGGGGGAATAGTAATGCGTCCGATTGTGCCGACCACTGGTAGCTCACAATACCTGAACCACTTAGACGTAAACGCTCACGACGTGCCTTTTCCTCATCAGATAACACCTCTTCGCCGGCGAACACGTCATCTGCATTTACCAGACGCTGATGTTTTTCAGTCGCTAAGTCGTAAGACCAAAGGTCATAGTGGCTGGCATCATCAGGGCGACCTTTTAAATAGGTTAAACGTTGGCCGTCGGGTGAGAAGCGCAAAGCGCGCATTGAATCGCCAGATAGCGAGGGTGAGCTAAAAATTCGCTCAATTGAAAGTTCTTTACTTTCGGCATGCGGTTGCATGACCGATGCGGCTAGTATCACACCAGCCGTTAATAATGAAAAACGCAACATCATTGGTTTCCTGTCTTATTTTTTAACTCGACAAGAATACCAAAGATGCTGCGCGATGTTCAGCCTCTGCGGTCAATAAACAAGGTTAGAAGGTCACTGACACGCCGACTTTAAAGTTACGACCCGCCATTGGCGCATCATCTTTTAAAAACGAGCTGTGCACACGACCCAGTTGATTAGTTAAGTTCTCACCTTTCACGTAAACAGTCGCACCATACTGTGCTAACCAATTAGGATAAAAACTTGCGCGCGCGTTTAGCAGGCCAAAGCCGTCAGTTTCAGTTTCGTTTGCTGCGATCTTGTCTTGCGTTAAGTAGCGCGTATAACCAATTGCACCATCCCAATTTGTTGCTTGATAACGTACTTCAGTACCTACGCGTTGCGCTGGAATGCGTGGCAAGTCACCACCATCGCGTAATTCGGCACGGGTGTAATCACTAAAACCATGTAATGACCAAGCATCAGTTAATCGATAATCAGCTTCCAACTCATAACCGTAGAGGTTAACGTCCGCCTGTGAAAATTGCACAACCATTAAACCTTCTTCGTCATGTTCATGGTCGTGGTCATGAGCTTCTTCACCGGCGTGTTCATCATGGTCCTCATCGGTATGAATCGCTGTTGAACTAATACCCGTGAAACGTTCATAGATGAAGTCATCGACGCGGTTATAGAATACATTCGCTTGTAAATGAAAGCGTTCTGTTTCGTAGTGATAGCCGAGGTCGATATTATTTGAGGTTTCAAGCGCCATATCCGCATTCTCTTGATGCAGATGATACTCGCCGTTACCTTCATCATGTAGCTCGTATAATGTACCTAATTCATAAGTACGTGTTGCGAAGTGCTCACCGTTCGAGAATACTTCTGTCGCACTAGGGGCGCGCTCCGAATGCGATAGGTTGATTGATAATGAGCTTGCATCATCAATGTGATACATGTAACCCGCCGAAAGCGATGTCGCATTGAACGTGTCTAACGTCAACTCGGTGCTGCTCAAGTCAGTTCGCTCTTGACGAATACCTAAGTCAACATGGTGATCGCCAATCTCACGCTCGACAACCCAGAAAACACCTTGGCTGCGACGTTGTGTGTCGGGCGTAAAGGCTTCTTCGCCCGTTGCTGTTTTATCAGAAATATCCCATTGAAAACCTACAGCGCCGGTCCATCCAGCTAACGGTGCGTGTTTAGCTATCACGCGCACTTCTTTTTGTTGGTTCTTGAACTGAGTGCCTACGGTTGCGCCTTCAATTTCACTGTGTTGATAGTCAGTGATAGCTGCGCGCATTTCCACCGCTTCAAACCCTGCAAAGGGGTCACGCAGTTCACCTGCTATCTGCCAACGTTGTTGCTCCAAATCAGCAAAAGGACCCGCCTCTTCAGCGTGCTCGAGCCCCTCATCATGACCTTCCTCTTCATGACCTTCTTCTTCGTGGTGGTGATGCTCATGGCCAGGAATGCCGTACTCTTGATACAGGCCCTGATAAGAGATACCAAAGTAGCCTTTATCGAACTGATAAGAAGCACCCACAGTACCACCTTTCGAATCAACAAAGCTGTTCTCAACTTCGTCTAACACTTCACCTTCATCATTAATAAAGTCAGGTGTGTCATAGTTATCCGACAAACGTCGATGCGCATCCACGTAAAGCACCCATTCGCCGTTGCCCATCGTCATATCATACGAGCCGCTACGCCCATTGTTAACACTGTCATAACTGGCATTAACGCCACCTTCGATACCATAAACTGGCTCTGACGGGATACGCTGGTCAACCACGTTGACTACGCCACCAATCGCGCCACTACCGTATAACAGCGTTGCTGGACCACGCATTACTTCGATTTGTTCTGCAGTACTGGTTTCAGTAGTAACCGCATGATCTGGGCTGCCACGTGATACGTCACCGGTATCTAAACCATTTTGAGTCACTTTTACGCGCGGTCCACCCAAACCACGAATAATCGGACTACCCGCCACCGTCGCAAAGTGCGTATTATTAATGCCAGGTTCAAGCGCAAGAGTTTCACCTAAGCTATGCGCCTGCTTCTGCTTCAAGTCATCGCCAGAAATAATATTGACTGGCTGTGTGCTCTCGAGCGCCGTTTTATTCAGTGGGCTCGCTTGGATAACGATGGTCTCATCCACTTTCTTTGACCGAGCTTGATCATTGCTTTGCTGTTGCGCTTGAGCAAGAGCGCTGGCAGGAAGTGCTGCCAAAACAGCCAATGTAATTGCATTTAACGACTTCATAGACATACCTACTGTTGTTTTTACTCAGGGAGAGCTTCTAACGTTTAATGTGATAATATAACATTACATAACTGGTTTACGTTTTGCAACACTCTTGTTCACTGAGTTGGTAGTGATTCTGTACGACGTGGGGTACACTGTGGTTGATGTAATAACAAAGACAACTATGGGAATTTAACTGATGAAAGTAACACGCTTGCTCATACCATCGCTGTTAGCTGCATCGCTAGCTGCATGTGGTGGTCAGGATACAAGTGCTTCTCAAGCAACTGAGGTCAGTGCGCAAAAACAAAACATCAAAGCGCACCTTGAGTTCTTGGCAAGTGACGATCTACGTGGTCGTGAGACAGGTAGCCGTGGTCATGAAATCGCTGCTAAGTATATCGCCTCTGAGTTTAAGCAAATGGGCTTACAACCGGCGGGGGAAGATGGCACCTATTTCCAACGTATCCCGTTTAGAATCAGTACATTGGTACCTAACAGTGCCAAAATGTCATATACCGTTGACGGTGAAACAACAGAGCTTACTTTTGGTAAGCAATTCATTACAGGCCCAAGTCACTATAGCCAGTTAAGCGAAGTCACTGCGCCGTTAGTGTTTGTTGGCTACGGTATGGAAGCACCTGAATTTGGCTTAGACGATTATGCAGGTCTTGATGTTGAAGGCAAAATCGTTGTTATGCTGACAGGTCGTCCAGCAGACTTGCCGAGTGAAGAAGGTGCGCACTTGGCTAATATCAAAGGTGATATCGCACGCGAAAAAGGCGCTGTCGGTATCATTACATTGCACACGCCAGAGCGTGAGAAAGTACGCGAGTTCGAAACCAGTGTTTATTACACTAAAACGCCACGTATGACTTGGATTGGTCCCAATGGCTTACCTCAAGGTGAAGAACAGCAATTAATGGGCTCTGCCTATGTCAATATTGATGCAGGTAAAGCGATGTTTGAAGGTGCTGAACAGCCGCTGGAAGCTATCTTTAAACAGATCGAAGAAGATCCAAACGCTTCACCAAAAGGGTTCCCGCTAAACGGCTCTGTATCTTTAGCTAAAGAGTCTAACCACGAAGAAACCACCAGCCCTAACGTGGCGGCGGTATTGCCGGGTACTGATGAGAAGTTAAAAGACGAGTACGTGGTATACACAGCTCACGCAGACCATATTGGTGTAGTTAAAGACTTAAGCAGCGATGACACCATCAATAACGGCTTGATGGATAACGCATCAGGTGTGTCGGTGATGTTGGAAACAGCACGTATGTTTGTTGAGTCAGGTCAAGAAAACAAACGCTCTATCATGTTCTTGGCAGTGACCGCAGAAGAAAAAGGTCTATTGGGTGCTGACTACTTCGCTAATAACCCAACCGTACCGCTTAATAGCATCGTCGCTAACGTGAACTTGGATATGCCGGTACTACTGTATGATTTTGCGGACGTTATCGCGTTTGGCGCATCACATTCAACACTGGGCGACACGGTTTCTAAAGCAGCCGCCAAGTTCAATATTGAGCAAAGCCCTGATCCGATGCCAGAGCAAGCGATCTTTACTCGTTCAGATCACTATACGTTGGTTAAGAAAGGTATCCCTGCGGTATTCTTAATGACCGGCTTTACCTCACGCACTGAAGGTGAAGACGGGGGTGAAGTGTGGGGTAAATTCTTCGCTGAGAACTACCACCGTCCAAGTGATGACCTTCACAACCTAGAAGTGAACTACGAATCAGCGACGCGCTTTACTGATATTAACTACGAAATCGGTAAAGAAATCGCCAATGATCCGCAGCGTCCACATTGGTTAGAAGACTCTTACTTCGGTAAGCAGTTTAAAGACTAAAGCAGTCACCTAAATGATAAAAGCCTCGCATTAGCGAGGCTTTTTTGTTTCCAGTAATCGACACGTTATGCATCCTCGCCCAAATAGCGTTTGCGCTTGCGGGCTTTTAAACGACTGATATCGACCAACACCAAACCGTCGATTGAGTCACTAAAATCAGGGTCCACACCAAACTCTAAGAACTGCACACCGCCTTGCTCGCATAACTCAGAATACTGCTTATACAACGTCGGTACACTCGCGCCCAAGCCACCCAAATACGACTTTAACGCTTTAAAGTCGTCATCATAGCTATCCCCTTTGAGCTCAAAACCGGGATGTTCAGTCACGCGAAACGCATGATTAGCAACGGCCAAGCGCTGTTGAGCCGGAAAATAGTGTCGATAAAAGGCAACCAACGCTTGCTTGGCGGGCTCGGGCAACGTATTGCTAATGCTCACCGAGCCAAACAAATAACGGTACTCAGGATGCTGCTTTAACAGTGCACCGATCCCCATCCACAGGTATTCTAAGCTTCGTTTGCCCCAATAGCGCGGCTGTACGAATGAACGACCTAACTCCAAACCCTCGGCAAAAATATCATCCATACCGCGTTCAAATTGGTAAAAATGACGGCTATAAAGTCCCTTCGGACCTACCTTTTGAATGATCTTCGCACACTCACCGAGCCGATAGGCCCCTGCAATTTCGAGATCCTCTGGGTCCCAAACGATAAGGTGCATGTAATACAAGTCATGGTCATCAAGGTCGCGGCGCTGCCATGTACCCTCGCCAACCGCACGAAAAGCCACTTCTCGCAAACGCCCAATTTCGCGCAGTAATGGTGAGCTCCCATCAAAGCGGTAGCAATAAATCGCTTTACCACAAGGCGTGTCACCTAAATGTTCACACGCCTCTATCGCTTGCTTGAGTGCTTGTCTAGGCTCAGGCCGTGAAATCGGTGTCAAGGTCGGCAAGATAGCCGGTTTAGCACTACCCACACGATACAAGTGCTTCTTAAACAGCTTCACTTGCTGTTTCATGGCAAGGTGTTGATGCTGAGTAATGGTTTTATGTGGAATCAACTGGCCAATACGACAACTGACCTGCTTGGTTTGTTGGCGAAACATCTCCTTCACCAACAATAACGTCGCTAACGGCTTGTACACCATTGATGCGGTATAAAATAGTGCCGAGTTGTGTGCTTCCAGGCGGATCGGCAATATATCCGACTGTGTGGCTTTAGCTAACTTTAAAAAGCCCGCTTGCCATTGGGTATCGCGCACGCCTTGAGGACGTAACCGAGACACCTCCCCCGAAGGAAAAACGATAACAACGCCCTCGTCATGTAAATGTTGATGTATTGCTTTCACATCATCACGGCTGGTGCGGCCGTTAAAAACCCGCACCGGCAACAACATACTTTGCAGTGGTGGCAGCTTCATCAGCAAATCGTTGGCAACGATTTTTACGTCGCTACGCACTTCACTGACCATTTTTAATAAGGCGAGGCCATCGAGCGAACCAATCGGATGGTTGGCAATGATCACCACCCGTCCCGTGGTCGGAATATTATCGAGCTCTGCACTACGGTAGGAGTAAGTAAAGTTGAAGTAATCAAGGACTTGCTCAACAAAGTCAATGCCTTGTAGGTTGGGATAACGCTGACTGAAGTCTTTAATATCGCTTTCGTGAAGTAAATTTTTAAGAAGCCAAGTGGTGGGTTTATATAGCCAAGGCTTGTTCTCAAGCTTGGGAAGTCGTTCTTTTACGACTTGTTCAACGTTTAACATATCAGATGCCTCCATGTGCAACATGGTAAAAGGCTAACGTTGAATTATGACGAATTGATGAATTAACAAACACAAAAAAGGTGGACCGTAGCCCACCTTCAAACTCATGCGTTGGCGCTTCGTATTTAACGCTTTAAGTAATGCGCAGACAAGCAAGTCACTGGCGCTGCAGTTGGCTTACCATGCTGCCAGTCGCCTCCCTCAACGCCGCTACCGGCGATATCGACATGCACATAACTGAGCGGTTTATCGCTATCGATACCGTGTGCGTCCAGCCCCGACACACCGACTAAGAATGCCATCGGGAATTGATGTCCGCGTGCAGTCGTCGCCGAAGGCCCATTGTTAGATGACAATAAATCATCACACAAGGTATGACCTTTAACAAAATCGAAGTCCTCACGGCGCGACCACGAAATTTCGGCTGGGTCACCGTATACTTCACCCACGTCAAATAGTTGCTGCGCAAGTTGACCACGGCGTGCAGGACCATTCGGTACTAACGCTGTGTATGGTCCTTTTGCTAACGCAGCGTGGCCTGTTAACGTCGCTACAGTGTATAGCTCACTCGGTAACTCACTTGCCGCCGCTTCCTCACGCAGGTGCGAGAGTAAATCAGCCATGACTAAACGGCCTTCGGCATCAGTGTTACCGATGCGCACGCGCTTACCGCTATGGCCCGTAATGATTTCGTCGGCAACAAAGGCATCCGAACCGATGCTGTTACGCACCGCACCGATTTCAGCTATCACATGCAAGTTAGCGGGTTCAAGTTCAGCGACGGTTTTGACAAATCCTGCCACTGCAGCCGCACCACCTTTATCACGGCTCATGCCCGCCATGTGCCCACCGACTTTAAGGTCGGCGCCACCTGTATCGTAAACAATCCCTTTACCCGCGAACATTACTTGACGCTCTGGCTGGCTGCCTTTGTATTCTAAACGGATAACACACGGACGATGACGCTCAACACTCACCGATGCACGCCCTACAGCGGCTGCAAGCGGATACTCGTGTTCGAGTTGCTGAAAGTCGTCAATCACCGTCACTTTAACCGCCGTGTGCGCAAACGCATTGCGGCAGTACTCGGCAAAGCGCGGTGGTGCCATGCGTTCCGGCTCAGTGCCAGCCAAATCACGAGCAACACGTTTGCCCGCTTCAATCGCCATAGCCCATTCGGCATCCAAAGAGCCCACTAAAGTCACATCACGGGTCGGTTCGATTTCATCCTCGCCATGATACTCGCGCGCTTCGAGCGGTTGATAAAGTGCTTGGCAGAAGCCTAAATAAGCGGCGAGAAAAGCCTGCTGATAACGTTCGTCTTCAACGTTAACACCGTTGAGCAAAATGACCGGATGACGTGCGCCTGCATCTTGCGCGATTTTTGCAGCTTTATGCGCGGCATCAAAGACTTGACGAACATCGTCATAGTCTCGGTTTAAAGGTCCTGTTGGTGCAACTACCATGCGGTTGCCAGGCACATCATTTGCACTGATCAGCAGTGCCTCTTTTCCCACGCGTTGGTCTGTACCCTGAGCAGCGCGAATCACTTCGCTCAACTGCGTGTTTTCAATATGCGCAAAATGACCGATAACAATCAGCGCATCGGTCTGTTCGTTATCAATGGCTTGCTGAAGTTCATCAACACAATGCAAGGTTGCAAATGCCATAATTTCCTCTCTTTTTTATGAACGTCGCCACTGCGTGCCGTTTGCACCATCTTCAAGCACAATCCCCATCTCAGTCAGACGGTCACGGGCGTCATCGGCAGCGGCCCAATCTTTTTCGGCTCTTGCTTTATTACGCTGAGCAATCAATGCCTCGATCAACGCAACTTCATCATCAGCGCCACCTTGCAGGAAACTCTCCGGTGACTGCTGTAAAAGTCCTAGTACATCAGCGAGTTCAATCAATACATGAGCCAGCTGTGCAGCACGCTCGGCATCATTATCACGCGCCTTGTTAATTTCACGCACCAATTCAAATAACACACTCATGGCTTCGGGGGCGTTGAAGTCATCATTCATCGCATCGGTAAACTGGTTCCAGTACGGTAAACGCAGATTCTCATCGGGCTGCTCTGGTGTAAGCCCGCGCAACGCAGTGTAGAGTCGTTCAAGTGCCGCATGCGCCTGCTCTAGGTTATCTTGCGTGTAGTTCAGTTGCGAACGATAGTGGCTTGATAGCAAGAAGTAGCGCACCGTTTCAGCATCGTACGCGTTTAATACATCACGTATGGTAAAGAAGTTGCCCAATGACTTCGACATCTTCACATCGTCCACCTGTACCATACCGCTATGCATCCAATAATTTACATAGTTGGTTTGATTCGCGCAGCAGCTTTGTGCGATTTCATTTTCATGGTGTGGAAACGTTAAATCCGACCCACCACCGTGAATATCAAAGGTTTCACCTAAGTGCGCTTTATTCATTGCTGAACACTCAATGTGCCAGCCTGGACGTCCTTCGCCCCAAGGTGAGTGCCAGCTCGGCTCGCCCGCCTTCGCCTTTTTCCATAACACAAAGTCCAGTGGGTCCAGTTTACTGGCTTCTACATCTACCCGAGCGCCCGCTTGCAACTGCTCAAGGTTCTGGCGGCTTAAACGACCGTAATCATCAAAGGTCGATACATCAAACAGCACATCGCCATTGTCTGCTTGATAAGCGTAGCCTTGTGTTACAAGCGATTCAATCATACGAATAATGTCATCCATATGCTGTGTAACGCGTGGCTCAACATCGGGCTCCAGCAAGTTTAACGCGGCGAAGTCACGGTGCATCTCATCAATATAACGCTGGGTCAATGCGTCAAAAGGTTCACCATTTTCGGCTGCTCGCTTAATAATTTTGTCATCTAAATCGGTAATATTGCGGACATAAGTTACGTCGTAACCAATTTTTCTTAGATAACGGACCACCACGTCAAACGCGACATAAGTGCGTGCATGACCAATATGACACAAATCGTATGTGGTCACGCCACACACGTACATACCCACACGGCCTGCTTCTCTTGGTGTAAATGTCTCTTTCTCGCGGGTCAGGGTATTAAACAGTGTCAGTGCCATAGTATCTCCGTAATTTGGCTTTAGTCGACAAAACGAACAAACCGATTCAGTTTTTATGATTCAACCACTAATGATACCACTGAACGGTCGGCTCTGGTACACTAGCGACCGATTAGTCGTAGTATTAAGGAACCCAAAATGCAGGTTGTTTTACATACCAATTATGGTGACATCACCTTAGCCATGCACACTGAGACCGCCCCTAAAACGGTCGAAAACTTTCTTCAGTATGCACGCGATGGTTTTTATGAAAACACGCTATTTCACCGTGTAATCGATAACTTCATGGTACAAGGTGGCGGTTTTGAGCCCGGCATGTCGCAAAAAGACACTCGAGGCACTATCGAAAACGAAGCCAAATCAGCAAAGCCAAACCTCACAGGCACGGTCGCTATGGCACGCACGCCTGATCCCCATTCAGCCTCGTCACAGTTCTTTATCAATGTGAACGACAACCACTTCCTTAATTTCCAAAACGAAACGCCAAATGGCTTTGGTTATTGTGTATTTGCTGAAGTCGTCGACGGCATGGACGTGGTGAATAATATCAAAGGCGTCAAAACGTCAACGGCCGGCTTCCACGCCGACGTTCCGGTTGAAGACGTGATTATCAAAAGCGTTACCGTCCAAGAGGACGCATGACCACCGCCTTCATTGCTGACCTTCATTTAAGCCCTGAACGCCCGGATATCACCGCGGCGTTCGAGGCCTTTTGTAAGCGCAATGTCTGTTTAGATAAACTCTACATTCTCGGAGACCTGTTTGAAGCTTGGTTAGGTGACGACGACCCGAGTGAGTTTGCTGTGCACATTAAGGCATTACTTAAACAGCTAGTAGACCACGGTGTGCATGTTTATTTTATGCCCGGTAACCGCGATTTTATGTTGGGCAAAAAATTCGCGCGGGAAGTGGGACTCACGTTACTTAAAGACGAAACGGTTATCGAACTCAACGGCGTCCGAACGCTGTTAATGCACGGCGATACGTTGTGTACGGCGGATCGTGACTACTTACGCTACCGCGCCGTCATTCAACACCCTATCACTCGATTTTTGCTTGCACGCTTACCGCTCAAAACGCGGATGGGTATTGCCCAAAAACTCCGCGCCAATTCGGGCACCCAGCGCCAACTGTCCCATCAACGTATGCAGCAGATGGATGCGCAACACAATGCCGTCGTTGAGGTGATGAATAATCACCAAGTTCAACAGCTTATCCACGGCCATACACATCGTGCGGCGATTCATTGCTTTGAACTCGCGCCCGAACGCCCTGCGAAACGCATCGTGCTAGGCGATTGGTATGACGCACAGAAAATTCAGCAGCAAACGAGCTACGTCGGTATCTATATGGCATAAAAAAAGAGCCCGAAGGCTCTTTTTTATTGTACAGAAATCATTTTATCGTGTTCTTTAAGACATGAAACGAGGACCAAAACCGTTAGTCCATAAGATGGCGGTAGCAACCATCAAAATAACCATTAAAATCAAGCCTGCAGTGACTACCGAGCTGGCATATAAGAAGCCGCGCTCCTCAGGGATATGCATAAGTACTGGAATACCTGCGTACAGCAAATACACTGAATAACCCACGCCAGCTAAAAATATCAGTGATACGAACCACAGCTCAGGATACAGTGCACTAATACCCGACATGATAACCGGCGTCGCCGTGTACGCCGCGAGCTCAAGTGACTGTGTAAAGGTCGGGTCGGCACCAAAGGTTTTCGCCATCCAAAAGACCAGGTAAGCTAGCGCAAACGCGGCGGCAAGGATGCCTACGTACATAGCGACCGCAAGCATAACGCCACTACTTTGCGTCAGTGATATCGACTCGCGCGCACCAATACTCCACCCTACGTGAACCGAAGAATAATAAGCAGCTAAGCAAGGTAGTAGCGCAACGAACAATAAATGCGTAAATGAGTGGCTAAAGCTCTCATGGCGTGCATCAATTGTTTTCCATTCTTCCATTGGGTGAGCATACAAACCCCAAATATGATTAAGTAACATAATCGCTTCCCCTTGTTGTAAGGCGCTGGGCCTCGAAACTTGCATCGAAAAACGCACCATACCCAGTTGTTATTGTTGCGTTGTTAGTAGTGCCTAACCTTTTATTATTGAGCTAAACAGTTAGACGCTTGATATGGCTAAAAATTCAACGCTTTACACTAATATCAAGAACATTTCTCATACTGTCAAGATCGCACTGATATTTTTTAATACGTTTTTTTAACAAAACCCGATCCAGCTCAAGTTGAGGTTTTCGTTTTCCTCGTAAGCACGTAAAATATCCCTTTATTTAGAAACGAAGTATAGCCATCAACATGCCACACATGAGTTCCGATATAGCCCAGTTGCTCGAACCAATTAACGACTTTCTACCTTGCTCCACACCTCAAGCATGGATCGACAAGGCGAAACAACCTGAGCAATTGCCGGTGCTTCTGCGTGATCACATGGTATGTGAGCTTAAAGCGGCCCAAAGCGCCATGCTATTAATCCGTCGCTACGCGGTTGACGAGGCCAGTGGGCAGGCGTTACTGGCATGGCTCAAGCCATACGAAGACTACACCTATCGACTTGTGGGAGATTGGCGTGCACTGGCTGACCACAACAAACTCAATAAACGAATGGTGCCAAAAGCCGAAAAACCTTACAGCGAAGAGTTGATTGACAAAATGGTGCTGCTGATAAAAGAGGAGCTGCATCACTTTTATCAGGTCCTTGAAATCGCGCACTCAATGAATATTGAGTATGACAAAATCACCTCAAGCCGTTACGCGCGTGGACTGCTCAGTTACGTGCGTACATACGAACCTGCCGCACTAATCGATAAGTTAATTTGTGGCGCTTATATCGAGGCTCGTTCATGCGAGCGTTTTGCCGCACTTGCACCTCACCTACCGCAACCATTAACCGATTTTTATATCTCGTTACTACGCTCTGAAGCACGTCATTATCAAGATTATTTAACCTTAGCGCAGCAGATTTCCAGTGAGGATATTAGTGAGCGTGTTGCCTTCTTTGCAGACGTCGAGGCGGATTTAATAAAGTCGCCAGACGGCGACTTTAAATTTCACAGTGGAATGCCCGTTTAATCGATTTAAATGAAACGGGTTGTCGCGCCTAAGGCGCGACCTACAGTTCTTCCAGTTTCTTGCCAGCTTCTTTGTCGTAGAACACGTCTTCGTCGAAGTCGCCTTCTGATTTAGCAACGACGCAGCTGACCATGGCATCACCCGTGACATTCACCGCCGTGCGGGTCATATCCAGTAAACGGTCGACACCGATAATTAAGCCAATACCTTCAACCGGTAGACCCACCTGCTGTAGAACCATCGCGAGCATGATTAAGCCAACGCCGGGCACCCCTGCCGTACCGACAGAAGCGAGCGTCGCGGTGAGAATGACCATCAGATAGTCAGCAACCGAAAGATCAAGACCATACACTTGAGCAATGAATACCGTGGCCACCCCCTGCATGATGGCAGTACCATCCATGTTAATGGTTGCACCA
>NZ_DEYI01000029.1:5449-16124 GCF_002364475.1 Idiomarina sp. UBA3162 | reverse complement strand
CATGTTAATGGTTGCACCAAGCGGTACGGTAAAGGAACCGACTGAATTACTCACGCCTAAACGCTTGGTCACGGTCTCAAGCGTTATCGGCATGGTCGCATTACTACTGGCAGTGCTAAAACCAAAGAGTTGTGCATCACGCATCTTGCGCAGAAAGATGCCTGGTTTTACGCGCGCTAACACACCGAGTAAGAACGGGTGAATAATCAAGCCATGAATCAAAAGCACGACGAGCACTAGGAAGAAATACTTCGCCAAACTAGATATCATACCCAGTCCGGTCTCGGTGAACAGCTTAGCCATCAAAGCGAAAACGCCATAAGGCGCAATGCTCATCAGAATCACCACCAGCTTCATGATAACTTCGTTAAAGTCCTCAAATAACCCCTTAACACGCTCTCCAGGCTTACCGACCAATGCCATGGCGATACCCAATAATAAAGCAAACACGATAATCTGCAGCATGTTGCCTTCCGCCATTGCGGTGATGGGGTTATCCGGGAATAGATCAATAATCACTTGCGACAACGATGGTGCCTCAGAAGGCTCAAAAGTCGCGTCACTTGCACGTTCGACACCGCTACCAGGTTGAATCAGAATCGCCGAAAAAATAGCAATTGAGATGGCGATGGCTGTAGTAATTAAGTACATGCCGACGGCTTTACCACCCAAACGGCCGAGCTTACTTGGATCGCTTAATGAGCACGTGCCCACGACCAAAGAAACCAACACCAGCGGCACCACTAGCATCTTCAACGATGTGATAAATATTTGACCAATGACGTTAAACAAACCATTGGTCAAATAACTATCGACCCATGCCGAGTCGCCAGCAAAATAGCGCAGCGCCATACCCAGCACGATACCTGCCACCATACCGATGACAATGCGGGTCGTCAGACTTAATTTTTTATTATCGCTCATAAGCGTCCTTTTTTGTTGTCTATCGGACTAAAAAAACCGCCATAGCCTAGCAGAAAAGCTAATTAAGGGGTAGTTACCGTGCGTTGAATGCATGGCAACTACCGAGCAGCTACACGTCGCTACGAGTCAACGAAGATTTTAAAGTATTCACTAACGTCGCGGTGCCTTTTGCAAACCGTTCGCTCAGCGGCTTTTTAATACTGTATTCGACTTTTAAAATGCGGTGTGCATCCAGTTGCTTCAACAACCAGGCATCACTGGTCACAATTTCATCAACAAGCCCTAGTTCAAGCGCTTCAGTTCCTGTCCATACTTCGCCAGTAGCGACTTTCTCGATGTCTAAGTCAGTACGATGCTGAGCGACATGCTCTTTAAACTGACGGTGAATAGCTTCTAAATCTTGCTTAAACTTACGTCGACCTTCATCCGTGTTTTCACCTAACACGGTTAATGTCCGTTTATATTCACCTGCGGTGATCTGCTCAATATCAATATCGTGATTCTTCAACCATTTATTGACGTTGGGCAGTTGTGCGACGACACCAATCGAACCAATAAACGCAAAAGGAGCCGATAAAATTTTGTTGCCAACACAAGCCATCATATAGCCACCGCTCGCAGCTACTTTATCAACCGCGATGGTAACTTTTAAGCCATGGTCAATGAGTCGTTGTAATTGTGCGGCACCCAACCCGTAACCGTGAACCACACCACCGCCACTTTCTAAACGGACTAAGACTTCGTCTTGATCGGTCGCCATGCTAACGATGGCATTCACTTCACGCTTGAGGCTGTCGACTTCCTTCGCATCCACCGAGCCTTTAAAATCAATCACAAAAAGTTTTGATTCTGGGCTACGCTCACCTTTACGCGCCTTTTTAAGCGCCTTTTGCGCTTTCTTCTGTGCCTTGCCGTCAAGTAGCTCAATGCGCAGATGATCGCGCATCTCATTCAATTCTTTTGATAAGTCAGTTACATCTAACTCACCTTTACCTCGCTTTTGCTTCTGCGCAGTCTGTGCCACTACACCCAACACGATAACTAACGCTAAAACAATGACAGCTGCTTTTATTATAAAGCCACCAATATCGGCAAGAAACTCCATACCTTCTCCTATATCCAAAACAAAAGGCCAGCAAATCTGCTGGCCTTTATTATACGCAAATGGCTGCGTTCAGTTTAGTCAGTCACCAATCAGTGGCTTACTGTACCACTTCTTCATTAGTCACTGGTAATTGCAACATACCCGAGCCAAACCAACTGAAGATTTGCGTTTGCATTTCTTGCGTTGAAGCAGGCGAAGCGGCTGGGCTCACGATTGACCCATGGTCGGCTTCTGGGAAACGCACCGCGCCTGACACCGGCTCACCATCTTCTGAGGTGACGGTCGCTGATACGCTCGGCAAGCCCATCAGACGAATAAGCGGCTCAGTACCTGCAAGTGGTTTGCCTTCAACCGCATTCGGAATCACCGTATCACCCACTGCTTCAATTAAGTGAATGGGTGAATCATTTGCAACAACTGCTGACGCATAGTTGACCGGATCCGCTGAATCCAGAACTGATTGCGCTGCAAAAGCAAATTGCTCAAAGGTCGCGTTGATTTGTGCCAGTTGCGCTTCAGGTGCCTGCGCGATAAAGCCGTCATAAACCTGAATTAATAGCGCATCAAAACCTTCGCCACCCGGTACAATACCCGCCTGTTCTGCTTGAGCGTTCACCGCAGCTGCAAACTCTTCACTACCCGAGTAAAGCAACTGAGACTTAATTGTTTTCTCAAACGCAGGCGACGCCAGTAGGAAGTTCGCTACGCTGCCGCCTGGCATCGCAAGGGATGTGGCTTGCACAGCAAATTGACCATTCAGCGCACTGAGTGGCGACTGTTCTGCAAACGGTGTATTGGTGATACCGGTAAAACCAACACCCGCGATCGCACCTAGCGAATGACCTACAAAGAACACTTTTTGGCCATTGATTTGCGAACCATCACTGGCTTGGAAGTAATTCAAGCTCACACGAAGTCCCATCAAATCAGCAATCGACTGACGTACGTTATCACGCGCTGCTAACAAGTTAGACAGATTCATGTACGCCGTAACGTTATCCGATGCGTTGATTTCATCAGTGCCATCGTTGTTTAAATCAAAACCACGATCACCGTGCAGTGGATGATCAATAGCTACGGTGGCAAAACCCGCCGCAGCCAATGAACCTGCGATACCGGCCGCGTTAGATTTATCACCCGTAATGCCGTGTTGGAAAATTACCACAGGCCAGCCACCAGCAGGCACGCCGTCTAGGGTTTCCATACCGCGACTCTGACGAATCTGATTCACCACGGCTAGGTCAGGAATAGTCACGAACGCCGGTACATCAACATCGCCTTGTTTCGCTGGCACAGGGTTGAACTTAGTGAGATGACGCTCTTCATCAACACCTGGGAAGTCAAAACAAGCGTTAGGCGGTAACAGTAAGCTCGGATCTTCAATAGCACCCGCAGGAATGCCCGCTCCAGCTGGATCAATCACACCTTGCTGAATCGCACCTAAAATAGACGCAGGACTGTCACACTGTGCACTCCAGCGGCCATTAATCGGTGCTTGAGGGTTAGCCTGTGAAGGTAAAGGTGAATAGTAAGGTAAGGTCACTTGACCACCGAACACGCGCGCCGCGGCTGCGATTTGCAATGTTTGTTGGTCAGTTACACCATTGCCCTGCAATACCTGAGCAAGCGATACACCTTGGCTCTGTGCGACGAGGGCTGGTGGATTTTGCGCAGCAATTTGTTGCGCTAATAACTGCTTGGTCACACCCAGCACATCGCCAACCGACTGAGTCGTGAAGTTTGATGTGTAAACAACGCTTTCCGTATCAACGCCGAATTGCGCTAACGCGCCTTCGTAACTGTTAATTAAACGCTGTAATGACACCGCTGAAGCGTCACCAGACACAGGTTTTTCATCCGCGTTGCGTTTCATCAACGTGTAGGTTTGTGAGGCTTTTACGTCACGACCTAACGAGTCTTGGATGTTGCTCGTTAGTGCAACAATATAGCCCGTCTTAGGCTTAAGCGGACGTAAAGGCACGATTGCCACGGTATTGTTATCAACCGCTTTCACTGTAAAGTCAGTACCGTGCTCGAGCTCACCTACTACAGCGCACGCTGCTGCCGGACTCGCTGCTGCACAGGCTTCAGATACGGCACTGCCGCCTTGCACGGTTTCAAAAATACGAATCGAACCTTGCGCTTCTAAACTAGCCGGAGTGACCGTCACGCGATCGCCGTTTTCGTCAACCGGTAAAGAGAAGTCAAAGGTTAATGTTGAGTGTGTGCCCCAGCCATCAAGACCATTTAAAGCCACCTGTGGGTTGCTAATCTCTGATGGGTCTGCGACTGGAATATTCAAGGTGCCGTCAACTGTACCGCTCAGTAAGATGTTACTCGGTACAGGGATAACACTGTTAGACGGATCAAATGCGACACGTGTCGCTGCTACACTGACTTCTTGCTCAGAAACCGGTGCACTGTCACCGCTACCACAGCCGACAAGTGCCAACGCACTGCCTATCGCCAATGGGAGTAATAATTTTTTCATGTGGATTCCCCAGTCCTTTTTTGCATTATTGTTATTCGCTTTCAGCTTAACGATTTTTATACACCTGTATGAATCAATATGAAAGGTTTTTTCCAGAAATTCTATTCGTTTGCTGAGAAGTTACTCGAATATACGTACAATAGCTTAACGATCTACAAACAGTCCAATGGAATCAAGTAAATATGCAAATCAAAAAGGTACATGACTATCAGGCGCCCGCCGATCTGCTGGCAGGTAAGACGATTCTGGTTACAGGCGCAGGCGAAGGTATCGGGCGCCAAGCCGCATTGAGCTTTGCGCAACATGGTGCCACCGTGATATTGCTGGGTCGCACAACGGCTAAGTTGGAGGCGGTGTATGATGAAATTGAGGCAGCCGGTTATACGCAAGCCGCTATCGTGCCGCTTGATTTAAAAGGTGCCACGGCACAGCATTACAAAGACATGGCGTCTACCATCGAACAGCAATTTGGCCATCTCGATGGCGTGTTACACAACGCAGGTATTCTTTCGATTCTGTCACCCTTTACTCATATTGACGAAAACGATTGGAATGACGCGCTGCAAATCAATGTCACCGGCCCAATGCTAATGACTCAGGCGTTAATGCCGGTGTTAGAAAAGGCTCCCTCTGCTTCGGTCGTGTTCACGTCCTCTGGGGTTGGTCGCAAGGGCCGTGCTTATTGGGGTAGCTACGCCGTATCGAAGTTTGCTACCGAGGGCTTAGCACAGGTAATCGCTGATGAATATGAGACCACATCAGTGCGTACTAACGTCATTAACCCAGGTGCGACGCGCACCAAGATGCGCTCGAAAGCCTACCCTGCAGAAGATCCAAAAACACTCAAAACGGCGTTAGATATTATGCCAACTTATTTGTATCTCATGGGCGATGATAGTAGAAATGAGAATAACCTGTGCTTTGACGCGCAGTAATTCAACCTGAGGTTTATATGATTGCTTCGATAGCAAAAGGCTCAATGGCATTACTGACTTTATCCAGCGGTGCTACGTTCGCGCAAACCACGACATCGGAACCGCCGGAGGTTGAAGTAATCACCTCGATTGAGTCCCAACAGTGGATAGGAATAAGCCCAGTCAGTCGTAACACCATCTGGGTATCAGGCGTCGATGGACGTGTTGCGCGTTCGACAGACGCGGGCGTCAGTTGGCAGTACTCACAACCGGGTCCAAGCGACTTGCAATTCCGCGACGTCGAAGCAATCGATGACCGCCGCGCCTACGCGTTAAGTATCGGCGATAATGGTCAATCGCGTATTTATTTTACCGAGAATGGTGGGGCAGACTGGCGTTTGCGCTACGGTGCTTCAAACGATACCTTCTTAAACTGTATGGCAGTTTCACCGCAAGGCGAGGCTTGGGTCGCTGGTGATAGCGTAGGTGACGAATGGCGCATGGTTCGCAGTCCCAGCGGACGCAACTGGATAAAAACCAACAGCGCAGTCAGCCAAAAGCCTCAAAGCAATGAAGGTGGTTTTGCCTCAAGTGGTAGCTGTGTTCGTTATCATAATGATACGTGGATGATGGGCACCGGCAACGCAGATATCGCAAGAGTATTGATCAAAGCCCGTTTTGGTATTCGCTTTGATGTCATCGAGACCCCTATGCAGTCAGGTCCAGGCGCGGGTATATTCGCGGTCTATCCTGACGATGAAGATAACTTCTATATTGCGGGCGGCCATCTTGAAACGGAACAAAATGACACATCCCGTTTATGGCAATATCAATCGGGTGAGTTTACTGCGTTACCAGAACCGCCTTTGTCAGGCGCTCTCTACAGTCTCGATAAAGTCGAGCATCAGGGCACCTGGTTACTTACCTCTAACCCTTCCGGTGCTGCCGCATTTCATGTTCAAAGCCAAACCTGGCACAAACTCAGCGATGCCAACATTTGGAACGTCCAATGTCATGGAGATGCCGCATGTTGGCTCGCCGGCAAAGAAGGCTACTTAGCTAAACTGGTGTGGAAGCCAGCGCAAGCCCCCCGGACAAATGTTGTACCTTAGTAAAGCCTAATCGCGTGAGCGCATCGGCCATAACGCCGCTGCGCTGACCTGAACGGCAAACACACACGAGCGGCGACGATTTTAGCTGCGGATGCTCATGAATAAACTGGATCGCTTCTGTGAGCGGTACATTAATAACCTGAGCGTGAGCGGGCAAATCGTCAACCACGTGCTCTTGACGCTCACGAACGTCAATAATAGTAATGTCATCGCGTTGCCACAGCGCATTTACATCTTCGACCACTTTAGCGGCACCCGCCGCCATTGTCTCCGCAAGGACCAACTGATGCGCGGCATCTTTACGAGGACACACAAGGGTCATCTCACTGATACAGTGTTTAATATCCTGGATGGACTGGTGCGCGCCTAAAAAGGCAAAGTCTACCCGCAGTCGTTCCGTTGCTTTAACCGGTTCACTCAGTAAAAAGGTCGGTAAATGGTCACCCAATTTAAATAAACGCCGTTGACCTACCGATAAGCAACCTTTAACACCACAATCACACTCTGCGGGTACGGCATCACATCCCGCCACGGCGCTTTCGGGCCAACCCCATGCGTCTGTGGCTTGCTCGGTATCAATCAGCATAGCACGCAACATCGAGGCCGCTTGTTGAACATCAGCATCATCCGAACTGACTAAGACACCTTTTACATCGTAATGTTGGCACTGAATGAGGTTTTCTAACCGACCGGCCAAAGCCGGGTGAGGGTCAATAACGGCCATTTCTCGAGCGCCACGATCAATTAGTACATAGCAACAATGGTCATCATACTTAAGCTGCACAACACCATCGAGCTGCGCATCGTGGTCATTGTTTGTGTCCGCCACGATCAGACAAGACTGCTGCAACGCCTGTGCGACACGTTGGATACGTTCACAGGCCTTATCGATAGTGTCTTGCGTGGTTGCGGGACCGAACGACATACGAATCGCTGACTCACTTTGCCAATCGCTTAAACCCATTGCGTCTAAGACGAAGCTGCGTGTCACCTTCGAACTACATGCGGAGCCTGAGCTCACTCGAATATGACTCGCATCTAAAACATCCATGATGTCCTTAGACGAAACCCCTTTCACCGAAAAGTTAAGCGTAGTGGGCAGCGAAACTGCGAAATCATGATTAAACACAATACTCGGAAATGCCATGCGTAATGCATTAGCCAATTGATCTCGATAACTCACAAGTGCCTGTGAATCTGCAAATACGCTTTGCGTATTATCAAGCATCAGTTCAAAGAGCGCGTGCAGTGCAGCAATGCCGGGCAGGTTTTCAGTACCTGAACGATACCCCGATTCCTGCCCGCCACCAATAATGAGTGGTGTGAATGGTGCTGACTCGCGCACCGCCATAAATCCGATACCTTTCGGACCATATAACTTATGGCCACTGAAAGGCGCATAATCAATCGACATATCGTCGAGGGCGAGTGGCAACTTGCCAAGGGCTTGGACGCAATCGACCATCCAAGGCACCTTAGGCGCATGGGCTCGAATTGTTTGCTCCAATGCGCGCAGATCCTGCTTTACACCGGTTTCATTATTCGCTGCCATGGTACATATCATCGCAGCCTGTCCAACATGCTCAGCAATAAATTCATGGTCAAGAATACCCTGCTCATTGACAGGTATTGCTTTCAACTCAGCATTAAGCCCTAACAATTGATTCCAATGTTGCAGCGCCTGCGGCACGGCTTTATGTTCGGTAGCGCCATACAGCAGGTAACTACGTGGCGATTGTGGGTTGTCGACAGCCGCTCGAATAGCCGATACAACAGCGGTTTGGATACCTTCGGTGGCACCACTGGTGAAAATAAGTTTACCAGAAGAAGCACCAACCACTCGGCGGGCCAGCTGGCGGGTTGTATCGAGGATATAGCGCGCTTTGAGTCCAGTAACATGGCTACTACTCGGATTACCGAATAGGGTTTCCATGGTATGCGACACCGCTTCTGCAATTTGCGGAAGCACAGGGGTCGTCGCATTACAATCAAGATACAGTTCTTTACTGTCGCTCTGTAGTGCAAACGGTTTCACGTGAGGCCCTCCTTCGAAACAACAGAGGCGCTTTACGCGCCCCTAATCACTTAATGTTATAACGATATAACTGTTGAGGGTCAACGAATTTCGTTCTCTTTCCATTGTGCCTCTTTGCGCATACGATCTTTTCGTTTATCGCACGGTTCGTCACAGTCGCATGCTTTCTCCATGCCTAATGCACCGATACCGCCGCAACTGCCTGAAATAGATTTTTTCTGCATGATATAGCCCACAGCCATCGCTAAAACGACGACTACAAAAAGAGCAAATACCAGTAAAAATGTTTGCATGAGTACTCCTTCTCAGTCCTTAACTCTTCGCTTGCAGCAAGGGTTCAAACTGTGGACTGACAAACTCCTGAAAACCGTCATCGGTCTTAAACACGAGCATCACCGCCAGCTTATGTTGCTGAGCAAACGCTTTAGCGCGTTCAGGCCCCATCACCATCAATGCTGTTGCATAGGCGTCTGCTGACATACAGTCATTAGCATAAACGCTTACAGACACGAGTTTATGTTGAATAGGCTCGCCGGTTCTTGGGTCAATAATATGAGAAAATCGACGACCTTCCTCAACATAAAAGTTTCGATAGTCACCAGAGGTGGCTAACGCGCCCTCTTTAAATGAGACAACTTCTTGCACAGCTCGTTCCGTAGAAACGGGCTTTTCTATAGCGAGGCGCCATGGTTCATTATCAGGCTTACCACCCGAGGCTACAATTTCACCACCAATTTCAACGAGATACTGGTTGATACCAAGATCTTCCAATAAACTCGCCACCCGATCGACACCATAACCTTTTGCGATGGTCGATAAGTCAACATAAACCTTAGGATGCGACTTACTTAATTGATGGTTATTGATGGCTAACTTTTGGTAACCCACATAAGCTTCAATTTCATCGAGTTGCTCAGCCGTTGGAATCTCTTCCGGTCGATTTTGCGGACCGAACCCCCACAAATTAACGAGCGGCCCAACGGTCACATCCAGCACGCCATCTGTTTCGTTAGCAATTTCAATCGCGCGTGACACCACGCGTTCCAGCGCGCGCGAGATAACTACAGGCTCGGTAGAGTAGTGTTGGTTAAACTTCGATAACTCAGACTCTGGGTCGTAGGTCGACATTTGTGCATTGACCTGCTGCAACACCGTGTCCACACGACGCTGAATCTCTTGTTTGCCGTAGCGAGGATCCTTACTAAACACAGTAATGTGATAGCTGGTTCCCATGGTCGCGCCCTGCATTTTAATAACACGCGGCGCATCAGAGCAAGAAACCAAAAAGGCTAGCCCCAAAAGGGCTAGCCACAGTTTGCTTGCTAATGCATGTTTCACTGTAGAAACGTTCATTAATTAGCCACCGAAATCATCCAACATAATGTTTTCATCTTCTACGCCCAGCTCTTTGAGCATATTGATGACCGCAGCGTTCATGACTGGCGGACCACACATGTAGAATTCACAGTCTTCAGGCGCATCATGGTCTTTCAGATAGCGCTCATAAAGCACGTTGTGGATGAAGCCAGTATCGCCATCCCAATCGTCCTCAGGCTGCGGATCAGACAATGCGACGTGCCAATCGAAGTTATCATTTTCTTCTTGCAGCATGTCAAAGTCTTCGGTGTAGAACATCTCACGTTTCGAACGCGCACCGTACCAGAACGAGATCTTACGATCGGTGTTCAAGCGACGGAGTTGGTCAAAGATGTGCGAGCGCATTGGCGCCATGCCTGCACCACCACCTACGAAGACCATTTCCGCTTCGGTTTCTTTCGCGAAGAACTCACCAAATGGACCTGAAATTGTCACTTTATCACCGGGTTTCAGGCTGAAGATGTATGATGACATCTTACCTGCTGGCAAGCTCAAGTCATTTGGCGGCGGCGTTGCACAACGCACATTAAGCATGATGATACCCTTCTCATCAGGGTAGTTCGCCATTGAGTATGCACGTACCACTTCTTCGTCGACTTTAGACTCAACGTCTAAGAAACCAAAGCGTTCCCAATCACCACGGTACTCCGGAGCGATATCAAAGTCTTTATACTTCACGTGGTGCGGCGGGCATTCGATTTGAATATAACCACCGGC
>NZ_DEYI01000029.1:0-5229 GCF_002364475.1 Idiomarina sp. UBA3162 | reverse complement strand
TTTAGACTCCAGATCGAAGAAACCAAAGTGGTTCCAGTCGCCACGATATTCTTCAGGAATATCGAAGTCAGCGTATTTAACGTGGTGCGCAGGGGCTTCGATTTGAATATAACCACCGGCACGGAAAGGAACTTCCTCGCCTTCTGGCAACTGTACAACAAACTCTTTAATAAAGGTTGCCACGTTGTCATTCGATTTAACAACACAGTCCCATTTACGAATACCGAAAACTTCTTCTGGTAATTCAATTTTCATGTCTTGCTTAACGTTAACTTGGCAAGACAAACGCACGCCTTCACGCGCTTCTTTTTTCGTGATGTGATCAAGCTCGGTCGGAAGAATATCACCACCGCCGTCTTTAATGGTCACGCGACACTGGCCGCATGAACCACCACCACCACACGCAGACGATACGAAGATGCCCGCATTGGCAAGTGCGCCCAACAGTTTAGTACCAGGTTGGGTCACGATCTTTTTGTCTTCGTCGTCGTTAATCAGGATTTCCACATCACCCTGAGGTACCAATTTTGATTTAGCGAACATAATGATCGCGACCAAAACCAGTACGATGATGGTGAACATCGCTACACTGAGTGAAATCAGTTGAATATCCATCGATTCGTACCTTTAACTTTTATCGATTCAACACACTGGTTATAGAGATACGCCGGAAAACGACATAAAGCCCAAACCAATCAGACCCACTGACATAAACGTTGCACCGAGACCACGTAGGCCATCAGGCACATCGGCGTATTTCAGTTTCTCACGCACTGCGGCCAAAGCAACAATTGCAAGTGCCCAGCCCACGCCACTTCCGATGCCGTAAACAACCGATTCACCGAAGTTATAATCACGCTCTACCATGAACGATACGCCACCAAAGATGGCACAGTTCACCGTGATCAGCGGCAAGAAAATACCGAGCGCGTTGTAAAGTGCAGGCACAAATTTGTCCAACGCCATTTCAAGAATCTGAACAATCGCTGCAATAACACCGATAAAGGTCAAGAAACGCAAGAAGCTTAGGTCTGCATCAGGAAATCCTGCCCAGCCCAACGCGCCAGGTGCAAGAATGTTGTGATAGATGAGATTGTTAGCAGGTACCGAAATACCCAATACAACAATAACCGCTACACCCAGACCAAAAGCCGTTTTAACTTTCTTAGATACCGCCAAAAAGGTACACATACCTAAGAAGAATGACAGTGCCAAGTTCTCAATGAATACGGCACGAATAAACAGGTTAATATACTGTTCCATTGTGCTTACTCCTTAGGTTCGACTTGTTCAGTGCGGAAGGTACGCAGTACCCAGATAAATCCGCCAATGATAAAGAACGCGCTCGGTGGCATTAACAACAAGCCCACAGGCTCATACCAACCGCCTTCTGAAACCAAAGGTAAGATCTGCACATCAAACAGGCTACCTGAACCAAATAGTTCACGCACAAAACCAACGACGAGCAATACTAATGAATAGCCTAAGCCATTGCCGATACCATCTAAGAACGACATGCCTGGACTGCTTTTCATTGCATACGCTTCGGCGCGACCCATAACGATACAGTTGGTAATAATCAAGCCAACAAATACCGAAAGCTCGCGCGAGATTTCGTATGCGTAAGCACGCAGCACTTGGTCAACCACGATAACCAAACTCGCGATGATGGTCATCTGAACGATGATACGTACGCTCGAAGGGATGTGGTTTCGGATAATCGAGATAAAAAAGTTTGAAAACGCAACAACTGCGGTCAAAGCAATACACATAACCAGTGTATTGCTCATTTTTGATGTGACCGCCAATGCTGAACAGATACCTAAGATCTGTAACGCAATTGGGTTGTTTGCAAATATCGGTCCAAAGAGTACGGACTTCACTTCTTTTGCATTAGCCATTGGTCAGCTCTCCTTTGCGCAATTTGTCGAGTAACGGACCGTAGGCGTCGTCGCCCATCCAAAATTGAATCAGTGCGTCTACACCGTTACTGGTTAACGTTGCACCCGACAGCGCGTCGACTTCGTGTTCGCCTGAAGCGCCGCCCTTCACCAAGTCGAATTGGACTTGACCGTCATCGCCATAGAGCTCTTTACCTTGCCAAGTTTTAACCCAAGCCGGGTTGGTGATTTCACCACCGAGACCAGGTGTTTCCGAGTGCTCATAAAATTTAACGCCTTTAACTGTATTAAAGTCGTCTTCAAGCGCGATTAAGCCGTACATAGTACCCCAAAGACCTTGGCCACGGATATGTAACACGGCACCATTAGTGCCACCGTTGCCGTCTTTGATAAGGTAAACTTCGGTCATATTTTCGCGCGTACCCAAGCCAGCAGGGTCATCTGATTTTGGTAGTTTAGTGCTACGCTCAGGGTCGCCCGCCGCTTTACGGTTATCAAAGTCTGATGGGTTAACATCCTGCATGACTTGATAGTCTTTCAGACTCACAACCAGTGGTTGAATGCGCTCTTTATAAACAGCTGGCACATCCATACCTTTTTCTAGAATACCGGCTGCATCAAGGATGTTTTCCTGCATAGCTAGCGCAGCGTTGCGCTCTTGCATTGGTTTAAGACCAATCGCCGCACCTGATACAACGATAGAACAAACCAAACACAGCGCCAGCACTACACCGACCGTTTTGCCTAAACTTTCATTCTTCTTAGACATTACGTGCTAACCTCCGTTTAATGTTGGCTTGTGCTACGAAGTAGTCAAACAATGGTGCAAAGACGTTCGAGAACAAGATTGCCAGCATGATGCCTTCAGGGAACGCCGGGTTGACGACACGAATCATCACGGTCATGAAACCAATCAAGAAACCGTAGGCAAACTTACCTTTGTTCGTAAATGACGCTGAAACCGGATCGGTTGCCATAAACATCATACCAAAGGCAAAACCACCCAGTACTAAGTGCCAGTACCACTGCATTGCAAACATTGGGTTGGTATCGCTACCAATCAGGTTAAGCAGGCTTGAGAATACGACCATACCGAGGAACACGCCTGAGACGATGCGCCAAGAGGCGATACGGAAGTAAATCAGTGCAAGACCACCAATCAAAATCATCAGAGTTGAGACTTCGCCCACTGAACCTTGGATGTTACCTAAGAAAGCGTCCCACCAAAGAGCGGTGTTGCTGTAGTCGATTTGACCCATCGCAGCTTTACCTAGGTTAGTGGCACCAGAGAAGCCATCAACAGCTGTCCAGATAGAGTCGCCCGACATACTTGCTGGATAAGCAAAGTACAAGAATGCACGACCTGTTAACGCAGGGTTCAAGAAGTTACGGCCCGTACCGCCGAAGATTTCCTTACCAATGACAACACCAAAGGTGATACCCAGTGCAACTTGCCAAAGTGGCGTGGTCGCAGGCAGGATCAACGAGAACAGTACCGAGGTGACGAAGAAGCCTTCGTTTACTTCGTGCTTACGCACAGAAGCAAATAGTACTTCCCAGAAGCCACCAACAATAAAGGTAACAGCATAGATAGGTAGGTACCAGCACGCGCCGTACCACATCTTAGTGCCCCAGCCAGCATCGCCGCCAAAGTCGCCACCCAACAAGTGGAATAAGCCCACCTGCCATGCGTCACCTAATTGATAACCTTCAGCCAACGCCATCGCGGCTTGGTTACCCACGTTATACATACCCCAGAACATCGCTGGGAATGTCATCATCCATACCAAGATCATGATGCGTTTTAAGTCGATACGATCACGAATGTGAGTCGTCGACTTAGTCACCGTACCTGGTGTATAAAGAATAGTGGCTACCGCTTCGTAAAGCGCGTACCACTTCTCGTATTTGCCGCCTTTTTCAAATTGCGGCTCAATACGCTCGAGTGTATCTTTCAAGCTCATGGTTAGCCTTCTTTCTCAATCTTAGTGAGACAGTCTCGCAACACTGGTCCGTATTCATACTTTCCAGGGCATACGTAGGTACACAATGCCAGATCTTCCTCATCCAGCTCCAAGCAGCCAAGTTGCTGACCTTCATCAGTATCGCCTGATAATAAGTCACGCAATAATAGCGTTGGTACGATATCCAGCGGCATCACGCGTTCGTAGTTACCAATCGGTACCATTGAGCGCGCAGACCCATTCAATGAAGTGGTCATGCTGAATAGCTTCTTCGGATTGAAGTGGCCCGCATAAGCACGCGTGACCGAGTGTAAATCTGAACCAGGGCGGATCCAGCCGAACAATTCTTTATGATTGCCCTCTGGAATAACACTCACCTGATTGTGGAAACGACCCAACCAACGATGCGCATCATCTGCTGTGTGACCGTTCAATACAGAACCGGAAATAACGCGGTTGTTGTCACCGGCAAGCTCACCGTCTGTTAACTCAACGATATCAGCACCTAAACGGGTACGTAACAACCGAGGTTCTTTAACACCTTCACCCGCTAACGCAACGAAGCGCTCGGTGAAAATTTCGCCCGTTGTAAACAGCTTACCGTAGGCAATCACGTCTTGATAACCAATATGCCAAGCGGGACGCTTCAAGCTGACTGGGTTCAAGAAATGCATATGAGTACCCACCAATCCGGCTGGGTGTGGACCACTGAACGACTCTAACTGTGCGTTAGTGTCGCCGATATCCACTTCTGCATCGGCAGCTTTGACCACAAACATTTTGCCTTCAGTCAGGTTAGAAAGTACTTTCAAACCATCGATGAATGCTTGTTTATGCTCATTAATATAAACAGTCGGATCGCCAGACAATGGATTGGTGTCCATTGCGTTGATGAAGATTGCGGTAGCTTCAGCGTCTAGAGCAGGCGCTTTACTGAATGGGCGCGTTCTTAATGCTGGCCACTGGCCGGATTCTACCAGAATCTCTTGCACTTTTTCGCGACCCAAGCCGTCAAGCTTAGCGCTGTCAAACGACTCAAAGGTCACTTGCTCATCGCCATCAAGCTCAACTACAACTGCCTGCAGCACACGGCGAGCACCACGAAGGATGTCTTTCACCTTACCTGCACCCGGGGCAGTGTATTTCACGCCTGGATTCTTTTTATCTTCGAAAATCACCTGACCTTTTTTTACACGATCGTCCACTTTCACGTGCATGGTCGGGCGCATACCGACATACTCTTCACCCAAGGTAGCGACCGTCGTCACGGCCTTACCGTCGGATAGTTGCTGCTGGGGAGCACCCTTAATTGGGATATCCAGCCCTTTTTTGATCGTAATCATATGCGTTTGCACTACTCGTTA